>JAWVWU010000603.1:0-1924 GCA_033723595.1 Marinobacter sp.
GAAGACAGCTTGAAGCCATAGGCCTTCTGGAAGGCCGGCAGTGCACTGGCCGAATCGACGAATTCAGCACTGGCGGCAAAGCGGAATCGGCCACCGCCGTTGATGTACCTGGCCAGGTCATCGAGCGTTTCCAGCCCTTCCGAGCGGGCCAGGTCGCCCCGGACGCTCATGGCCCAGGTGTTGTTGGCGTCGGCCGGTTTCAGCCAGACGATATCATGGGCTTTTTTGTCCAGTTCCCGGGCTTTTTCGTAGGCCTGGTCCGCGTGTTTCCAGACCGGGCTGTCGGCCTGATCATAGAAAAACGCCGCATTACCGGTGTATTCCGGGTAAATATCGATCTCGCCGGCAATGATGGCTTTGCGCACAATGCTGGTTCCACCCAGCTGAATGCGGTTTTCCACCGGAATCCCGGCCCGCTGCAGGCTCTGCAGAATCATCTGGCCGAGCACCGACCCCTCGGTATCGATTTTGGACGAGACCACCACCGGATCCGCCGCCTGAGCCAGCCCCGTGACCAGCACCAGCACGACCGCCGCCAGCATTTTGGCCATTCGACGCGTTAACAAATAGTAATACACAGACACTCTCCTGGTTCCAGCCGACGTCAGAGGGTGTCGGCCTACTCTCTCTGAGTTTATTGCAGCCCCTCGCAAAGACAAGCTCGAAAAGGCCTGACGCACTGCTTGTCACAATTGTCACGAAACAAAACAGAGTTGTCACTGTCCAACCGATTGCGACTGAACTAAGCTGGATTTATGGAGTCTGTCGAACGGCTCCCGATGAAACCGAAGAGCTTATGCGGGCGTATCCGGCTTGAGAACCCGGTCATTAATCGATCAATTCCCGCAGATTTCTGGCCATTTCCATCCAACCATTGACTGATTTGCCGCCACTGGCGATCCGAACCGATCGGGGATTTTGCGTGAACCAAAGCTGAACAAGCAGCGAGCGAGGGGTTAATATGAGCATACTGCAGCACTTCAAAAACCGGTATGAATCAACACAGGAGGAAGAGTTTTCCCTGGAGGAATACCTGGAGATCTGCAAACAGGACCCATCCGCCTATGCCTCTGCCGCGGAGCGGCTTCTCATGGCGATCGGCGAACCAGAGCTGGTCGATACCTCGCGTGATTCCCGACTCTCACGCATCTTTTCAAACAAGGTCATCAAGCGCTATCCGGAGTTCGCTGAATTCTATGGCATGGAAGACGCCGTGGAAAACATCGTGGCGTTTTTCCGGCATGCCGCTCAGGGTCTGGAAGAGAAGAAACAGATTCTCTATCTGCTGGGGCCGGTCGGGGGCGGTAAGTCATCCCTCGCCGAGAAGCTCAAGCAGTTGATGCAGAAGGTGCCGTTCTATGCCATCAAGGGTTCTCCGGTCAACGAATCGCCGCTGGGGCTGTTTGATGTCGAGGAGGACGGCCAGATTCTGGAGGAGGAGTTCGGCATCGAGCGCCGCTACCTCAAGCCGATCATGTCGCCCTGGGCGGTCAAGCGCCTGCATGAATTTGGTGGTGATATCAGCAAGTTCCGGGTGGTGAAGCGGTATCCGTCCGTACTCGATCAGGTGGCGGTGTCCAAAACCGAGCCTGGCGATGACAATAACCAGGACATTTCCGCGCTGGTGGGCAAGGTCAACATTCGCATGCTGGAGGACTACTCCCAGGATGACCCGGACGCCTACAGCTTCAGCGGCGGCCTGAGCAAGGCCAACCAGGGCCTGATGGAGTTCGTGGAGATGTTCAAGGCGCCGATCAAGGTCCTGCATCCGCTGCTCACCGCAACCCAGGAAGGCAACTACAACACCACCGAGGGCATGGGCTCAGTGCCCTTCGACGGCATCGTACTGGCCCACTCCAACGAGTCCGAGTGGCAGACGTTCCGTAACAACAAACACAACGAAGCGTTTCTGGACCGGGTCTAC
>JAWVWU010000604.1:0-1923 GCA_033723595.1 Marinobacter sp.
CGTTATCGACGCTGCTGGTGGACGGCCATCGTCGGGGCATTCCCTTCATGACCAGTCAGGCGGTTGTTCTCGATATGCCCATTGCCGGGCCAGGCTGCGCTGATCTGAAAGCCCAGTTCTTGCCGTAGAGCCTTGTCCGGCCGCGCGAATCCAGGAGTCCTACCATGAGCCAGAACCAGAAACCCGAAGCCCTTGAAGCCCAGGTTGACGACGCCCGGAAGGGAAAGAAGGGGCCACCGCCGCTTGATCAATGGCACCCGGCCTTATCCGGTGACATCGATATTCGCATCGCCCGTGACGGTAACTGGTATTTCAAAGGTGACAGAATGCACCGGGAGGCGCTGACACGGCTGTTTTCAAGCATCATGCGTCGGGAAGAGGATGGTGAATACTATCTGGTCACGCCGGTCGAAAAATGGCGCATCACAGTCGAGGATACCCCGCTGCTTGCTCACACGCTGACTGCGACGGGAGAAGGGCGCAACCAGGTCCTTCAGGTAATCACCAGCGCGGGTGAGAGCATCACGCTGGGTCCAGAGCATCCGCTGACCGTCAACAATTACCCGGGTGTCGATGAACCCCGCCCGGTGGTGACCATCCGACACGGGCTTGAGGCGCGCCTCGTCACGTCAGCCTTTTACGATCTGGCCCGGTATGTCGTTGAAAATCCGACCGGTGCACCGAACAGTTTCGGAGTCTGGAGTGACGGCCTGTTCTTCGAAATTGGCCCGGGGGCTTGAAATCCCGCTGGCTGCCCATAAGTTCATGGTAGAACATACAGTTCAACGCTTGTTAAACTGTGGTCCTGAAGCAACGAAGACCGGCTCTCATGTGAGGCCCGGTAGTCGCGAGTCCCTCTGTGCAGTCTGACTGTTCATGATTACTTTCGATTGCCCTTACACTCAATTCATACAGTCATTCCGACATGCAAGGAGATCCCATGGCTCAACCCCGTGTTGTCACCATCCATTACACGCTCACCAACGATCAGGGAGAAGAGCTCGATTCCTCCCGTGGCGAGGGCCGTGAGCCGCTGACCTATCTGGAAGGTGCCCAGAACATTATAGGCGGACTCGAAAACGCGCTGGTCGAGAAAGCCGCTGGTGACCAGCTGAAAGTGTCCATCGAGCCGGCCGAAGGCTATGGTGAAGTGAACGAAGAGCTGGTCCAGCCTGTGCCCCGTTCAGCGTTCGAAGGCGTTGAAACCATCGAACCCGGCATGCAGTTCCAGGCTCAGACCCCGGGCGGCCCGCAAGTCGTTCGTGTGGTTGAAGTTGGCGACGAGAATGTCACCATTGACGCCAACCATCCGCTGGCCGGTCAGACCCTGCACTTTGATGTGGAAGTGGTCGAAACCCGCGAGCCAAGCGACGAAGAAACCGAGCACGGTCACGTTCACTGATCGCTCATCCGGTTTGATAAAAGCGGCCTTCGGGCCGCTTTTTTTTTGTCTGACTTAAAGCCCTTCGCTCACGAGGGGACAGGGGAAAAGGAAGCGCCGACCCACCGTTCGGCAGACACAAAAAAAGCGGCTCCAAAGAGCCGCCTTTCGCCAGACCGGATTACATGTTGGGGTAGTTGGGACCACCACCGCCTTCCGGAGTGACCCAGTTGATGTTCTGGGCCGGATCCTTGATGTCACAGGTCTTGCAGTGGACGCAGTTCTGCGCATTGATCTGGAAGCGCTTGCCGCTACCGTCGTCTTTCTCGACCACCTCGTACACACCGGCCGGACAGTAGCGCTGCGCCGGCTCGTTGTACTTGGGCAGGTTCTCCTCGATCGGAATGTCCGGATTGGTCAGCTTCAGGTGAATCGGCTGATCTTCCTCGTGGTTGGTGTTGGAAATGAACACCGACGACAACCGATCGAACGTCAGCTTGTTATCCGGTTTCGGATAGCTGATCGCCTTGGCCTCGGACGCC
>JAWVWU010000605.1:0-1917 GCA_033723595.1 Marinobacter sp.
CCAGGTCAAGAAAGTCTTCAAAGCCGTCTGCCTCAGGGCCCCGGTGGACGGTAACGACCGGTCACAGATCGCGACCATGACAGCCGATTTCAAAAGCAGCGGTTATCACCTCAAACAGGTGTTTGCCGAGTCCGCCGTCTACTGCATGGGAGAGTGATCATGACTTCTGACCTGCTTTACCGTGCTGTTTTAAGACACGATACCCTCAGCGAGACCGGTGCCAGCACGGGAACCCGTCGGCTTTTGGCATGGGCCCTGATCGCCCTGTCACTGATGCTCTCCGGCTGCAACAGCGGTGAGTCGACTGAGCCGCTACCCAATACCGGCTCATCGTCCAGCAACAGCAACTACAGTGGCCCGGCGCCGGCGACCGATGACGTGCAGAATTTCAAACTGAGCGTCTGGGACAACCTGGTCTCGACCGATCGCTGTGGCGGCTGCCACGCCGCGGGTGGCCAGTCTCCCGAGTTTGTCCATGACGGCGACATCAACATCGCCTACGCCCGTGCCAACACCGTGGTCAACCTGAGCGACCCCAGCCAGTCGAGAATGGTCACCAAAGTGGCGGGCGGCCACAATTGCTGGCTGCCGAGCGACTCGGCCTGTGCCGACACCCTGACCAGCTACATCGAGAACTGGGCCGGTGGCTCATCGGGCAGCGCAAAGAAGGTTGAGCTCCGCGCACCGGCAATTCATGACCCGGGCTCGACCAAGAGCTTTCCAGACGACAGTACGGACTTTGCCAATACCGTGCACCCGCTGCTGGCCACCTACTGCAGCGACTGTCACGTTGAAGGCGTGCAGTCACCGTACTTTGCCAGTCCCGACGTGGACACCGCCTACAACGAGGCCAAAAGCAAGATCAACCTGCAATCCCCGGCAGATTCACGTTTTGTGGTGCGGTTGCGGGACGAGTTTCACAACTGCTGGGACGGTGACTGCGCGGCCGCCGCCAACGAGATGCAGAGTGCCATTGAGCTGTTCGCCGGTAACCTGACCGCCCAGCCGATCGATTCCGACCTGGTGGCCAGCAAGGCCCTCACCCTCACCGGCGATGGCCTGGTCGCCAATTCCGGTGGCCGCTTCGAGGACAACGTCATTGCGCTGTACGAATTCAAGACCGGCACCGGCAACACTGCCTTTGACACCAGTGGTGTGGAACCGGCCCTGCATCTGACCCTGAACGGCAATGTCACCTGGGTTGGCGGCTGGGGTATCAACATCGGCGCCGGATACGTGGACGAAGACACCGGACAGACCATTCGCGACGGTAAGGCGCAGGGATCGACCAGCGCCAGCCGCAAACTCCACGACCTGATTACCGCCTCCGGCGAGTACAGCATCGAAGCCTGGGTGGTGCCCGCCAATACCACCCAGGAGGACGCCCGCATCATCACCTACTCCGGCTCCGGGACATCGCGGAACGTTACCCTGAGCCAGACCCTGCAGAATTACGAGGTACTGCAGCGCAGCACCACCACCGACCAGACGGTCCCGTTTGCCACGGCCGACGGTGATGAACGCCTGCAGGCGAGCCTGCAGCACGTGGTGATCAATTTCACCGCAAGTGAGGGTCGGAAGATCTTCATCAACGGCGAAGACACCGGCGATGTCGATCCGCAAAATGCCGGCCTGCTGAACGAATGGGACGACAGCTTCGCGCTGGTCCTGGGTAATGAAACCGACGGCAATTCTCTGTGGCAAGGCTCCCTGCGCATGGTCGCCATCCACAACCGCGCTCTGACGCCGGCCCAGATCCGTGAAAACTTCGAGGCCGGCGTGGGACAGAAATACTTCCTGCTGTTCAGCGTATCCCACCTGATCGATGTGCCACAAAGCTACGTGGTCTTCCAGGTCAGCGAATATGACAACTACAGCTACCTGTTTACCAAGCCCTTCTTCATCAGTCTGGACGAC
>JAWVWU010000606.1:0-1914 GCA_033723595.1 Marinobacter sp.
CGCCAGCCATTGCAAAACGGCACCGGCACAGTCGTCATCGCCGGCCAGGTAGAGTTCGGTGCGGTTGCAGGTCGAGAGGATCGCCGTCTCGCCGGCACCGGACGCAGCACGCAGCTCGGCGAAGGCTTCCGACATGCGCTCGGGCGTGAAGGCGACCCGCTCGCGGAGTTCCAGCGGCGCCGTTCGGTGATTGATTCCCAGCGTAAGCAATGCCATATCAGCGTGAGCTACCTTTTGGCCGGTTTCATGTCGGTTCGGTAATGGTCAAAACCACAGGCAATGCTAACATCCTTGCCAACATCGGAGCGGGACACCCAAGTACCAGACTACTCCTGACCATACGGCGATCAGGCGCCTGACGTTCAATCCGGATCGACACCCCGGGTGCCGGTGATGCGGATCGGGCGCCAGGATAGGCGCTTATATCCGTCATTTTAGCGTTGCGACCGGCCCGGTGCCAGCCAAACCCGGACCCGTTACGGAAATTGCCGATGCCACGTTGCCGGCATGGGCCGCCCGGTTGCCGCCCATTGGGCAACGTCAGACTCTTATGCCATCATAGGTTTCTGAGCAGCCTGGCTGATACGGGTTCGCAATTTGCCGCCATCGTACAACGAATACGGGATGTAACATGCAAAAAACTGCTTTGTGGTTGTTCGCCGGTCTGCTCGGACTGGGGTTGGCTGGCTGTTCCAGCCTTAAAAGCCAGGATGGCCATGGCGACACACAGGCAAAACCCGCCAATTCCAGCGACCCGGCCACACCGCCGCAAGACGTCAAGTACGCCGATTTCGAGCCGGAAGTCCTTTATGAGCTGCTGACGGCAGAGATCGCCGCCCAACGTGGTCGCTATGATGTCACGCTGGTCAATTATGTGCAGGCCGCCAAACAGTCCCGCGACACCGGTGTGATCAAACGGGCCATGCGCATTGCCCAGTCCCTCAATGGCGATAATGCCCAGCGCCAGCTTGCCGATCTGTGGCTCGAAACCGACCCCGACAACCTGGAAGCCCATCGGGTGGCGGCGATTCAAGCCATCAAGCGCAACGAACTGCAGACCGCGCTTGATCATATGGAAAAAATCATGGATCTCGGCGGCGATGCGGATTTCGACAGCCTTGCGGCCATGGCCGCAAATCTCCGCCCCGAGCAGCAGACCGAACTCCTGAACCTGTATCGCAAACTCGAAGCCCGACATCCCGACAATCAGGAAATCCATTACAGCATTGCCCTGCTGCTCAAAATCACAGGGGATCAAAAGGCGGCCCTGACGCAACTCGAACCGCTGCTGGATCACCAACCGGACTTTCAGCCCGCGCTCGTGCTGAAAGGCGACCTGCTCTACGAGACCGGCCAGAAGGACGCGGCCCTGTCTTTTCTGCGGACCAACACGCGCCGCTACCCCGATAATCGCCAGATGGGCACGCTGTACGGCCGTATCCTGGTCAGTGAAGGTGACCTGCAGGGCGCCCAGGACGAGTTCCAGCGCCTGCTCGAGCGATTCCCCGACACCCCCGGGCTGAGACTGTCGCACGCCCTGGTGGCGCTGGAGAACGGCGACACCGAGCTGGCCCGCGAAGACCTGACCAGCCTGATCGAGCAGGGCCATCACACCAGCGAAGCTCACTACTATCTCGGCCGGATTGCCGATCAGGAAGGGGATATAGAAAGCGCAATCGGTTACTACGAAAACGTCAAGGAAGGTAGCCACTTTTTCCCGGCACTGGCTCGACTGAGCGCATTGCGTGCAGACCAGGGCGAGCTCGATCAGGCCCTGGCCCACATCCGCCAGCTCAGGGGGAAAAACCCGTCCCGCGCCGACAATTTCTGGCTGATTGAAATCAACCTCCTGGTCAGCAACGACCGCAAGGAACAAGCCCTGGAAGCGGCCAATACGGCGATCAAGGCTTACCC
>JAWVWU010000607.1:0-1908 GCA_033723595.1 Marinobacter sp.
ACCACTGGGGTTTGCCAGCAACCACGCCGCGATGGCCGTCAAAGCGGGCATTGCCCGCACCTTTGACAAACCGGCTCCAGTGGCCGTGCTCGACGTTGTAACCGTGGATATAGACCAGCGTGTTGTTGCCATTGCGCTGGAAATAGGCGAGCTGGTCGTCAGTGAGGAGATCCTCGTCCGCCGGGGCCGTCTCACGCAGGTTGATCATGACCGGCGGCGGCAAATGGATGGCCGTGAGTTTACGGCCACCGGGGATCACCTCGACCGGAACGGGTTGGTTGAGGGTCTCGCCGGGCTCAAAGCGCAGCTCATCGCTGATAGTGTCCACGCCAATCAGGTGCTCGCCCTGAATCGATTCGTGCCAACGCCATTGGGCTTCGCCGAGCGGGATGCAGGAGAAATGTGCGACCTGCCCATCGTTGTCCGGCGGTTCGGTGGCACCGTCATCCGTCGTGATCTGGCCAGGATCGTGTATGGGCAGTGAATAACCCGTGGTGTCCTGACGTTTGAGAATGACGCTGCCGGTGGATTCGTAACGGCATGGGGGAGCACCGGGCATGCTGAGCGGCTCATGGTTTGGCTTGAACGGTAGGTCGTTTGCCGGGAGCGTCGACTTCATGAGGTTCCTTCCTCGTGCTGTTCAGTGATCGCCATGAGCGTATCCAGTCGCTCCGGCCAGTTTTGTGTCGATTGCTCGATATTCGCTATCTGGGCGTCGGTCATGGGCGCAACAAGCGCTTGTCGAGCGAGGATATGACTGGCTTCGACCAGAGCCTGCTCACTGGGTGCGCCGAGGCGTTGTAATTGCTCGAACCAGGTTGCGGTGACGGATGTATCAAGGCTGTAGGATCTCGCCAGTGACTCGGCGAGCATCCTCCGGCGTTCGCGGGCATGATGCTTCAGGTTGTCGGGTGTCAGGGTAAAGGGGCTGGCGGTCATCCCGGGTTGGTCCGGGCGCTGGCGCTTAAGGCTCCAGTAACGGCCGTCGTACTCGCCGTGCAGCGCTTGCAGAGGGCCAAGCAGGCGTAAGCGCTGATTGGCTGTCAGCGATGGTCCGATGCTGCCGATCGCAAACGCAGAGGCGTAGCGAAACCGTTGTGGCCCGTATGGTCCGTGAACGTGAGTCAGGTTGACAAAATGGGCACCCAACTCTTGCAAGGTGCAACCGCCGTCGTGAAGAGCCAGAGACCGGCCCTGGGTGGCCCAGGTTTGCAGCCATTGATGCAGCGGCGGAGCCGTCGGCTTGACCAATAGAGGGCCTTGCAGGGCGACGTCCTGGTAGGACGTGCCCATGTAGAGCAGCGCATAGTCCGGCGCCGATTCAATCGAATACAGGGTTTTCAGCGCGTCTGGCTGAGCCGCGAGATCGACGAGGTACCAGTCGGCGAGTCGCTCGGTCGGTGCGGGTGTAAATACCTCGGTCGGTGTCGGTGAAAAAACAAAGGCACTATCGGTGTGCGCACCCGCTTCGAATTCTGGCGGTGCGGTCGTCGGGTTGGTCATTGCTAGCCTCTTGCATCCATGCATGAGTAAAGTCGGGCCATAGCTTAGCGAACCTGGCCACTTCTGTCACTTGGCGTCCTCATTTGAGGTGGACCGGCTCATAAAAAGGCGCCAGTCCGGTGCGGAGGCCTCTCTGGCATGAGAGTACGTTAACCGTTTGAGCTATTGCGACCAACGTCCTTGCCGGTCACTATAAGTGGTTAACAGCAATGGGGCTCGGTGCGCGTGCCCGGACCTGCCATTGGCAAGCCGGCCAGCCGCTGAGGCTACTGAACCAAGGGGAGACGTCAGGGGTGCAGGACCTTGAAATTTACATCCGTGATCTGGAGCCGGGTCAGCTATCGGGCTGGCTGGCGCAGCATCTGGATCAGCTGAATCTGGACGACGGTGAGGCGGTCACAAAGG
>JAWVWU010000608.1:0-1905 GCA_033723595.1 Marinobacter sp.
CCTGGACGCCCGGGAAACCATTCACCGCCCCGGCCATGAAAGCACGCTGTTTATTACCCCGGTTTACCTCCAGGACCTGATGATGGACAGCCTGCTGGACATCGACGCCAGCTCCGTCTCTGCCGGTTCTGCCAAGCCCATTGGTTGGGTTGCGGTGGAAATGTCCCACCTGCGGACAGACAAGGAAACCTACAAGGCGCTGCTGGTCAGCCTGCTGCTCGTGCTGGCCGGCATCGGCACCAACCTGCTGATTGCCATGCGAATGAGCCGCTCATTCACGGATCCGGTTTTCGAACTCAACAACGCTGTCGCCCTGCTCAAGGAAGGCAAACTGGAGACCCGGGTACACACCGGCGCCGGTCCCGAGTTCGAACAGCTGGAATCCGGTCTGAATGCCATGGCTGAGGAACTCAGCGTGGCCCAGGCCGAGATGCAACAAAACATCGACCAGGCGACGGAGGACTTGCGGGAAACCCTGGAAACCATCGAGATCCAGAACATCGAACTGGATTTCGCGCGCAAGGAGGCCCTGGAGGCCAGCCGGATCAAGTCGGAATTCCTGGCTAACATGTCCCACGAAATCCGCACCCCGTTGAACGGCATCATCGGCTTTACCGAATTGCTGCTCAAAAGTCCGCTGCCCAAACAACAGCGTGATCACCTGAGTACCATACGCAAGTCCTCGGAAATTCTGTTGACTATCATCAACGACATCCTCGATTTTTCGAAAATCGAAGCGGGCAAACTGATTCTCGACCGCGTGCCGTTCCAACTCAGGGACATCGTAGAAGATGTCATGATGATGCTGGCGCCCGCCGCCCACACTAAAAATCTCGATCTGGTGCCGCTGGTCTACAACGACGTACCGGACAACGTGATGGGCGATCCGCTGCGGGTGAAGCAGGTCATCACCAACCTGGTGAACAATGCCATCAAGTTTACCCAGACCGGCGAAGTCGTACTGCGCGCCAGCCTCGAAGAAGAAGACCCGGAATCGCAGCAGGTTACCCTGCGACTGAGTGTCACAGACTCCGGCGTGGGTCTGTCGCGAGCCCAGCAGCAATCACTGTTCAGCGCCTTCAGTCAGGCCGATGCCTCGACCGCGAGACAATACGGCGGCACCGGTCTCGGGCTGGTCATTTCGAAACGGCTGGTAGAGGAGATGGGGGGCAAGATCGGACTGGAGAGCGAGTTGGGTAAAGGCTCCACCTTCTGGTTCACCCTGCGTACCGAACTGGCCACCAGCAGCGAGGCGCCGGCGCTGAGGGACGCGCTCCAGGGCGAACGGGTGGTCTACCTTGAACACCAGAAAACCACCGGCCTGGCCGTGGAGCACATGCTCGTCGACTGGGGCATGCAGGTCGACCGCGTGGCGACGCCGGCAGACCTGATGGAGCATGTGGAAAACGCCCAGCAGAACCAGTCCGGTTATGCGGTGGCCATTATCGGTATCACCCGACACCTGCTGAACTCGAGCCACTATCGCGACCTGATCCGAACGCTGGAACTGGAGCGCGATTGCCGTACCCTGCTGCTGACCCCGACGCTTGAAACCCACAATTCGGCGCTGTCCGGGATGACCAGCGGTCACATCACCAAACCGGTCTGCCGGGAGCCGCTCTACGACGAGCTACTGATGCTCGTTCACGGCATCAGCCCGGGCTCGCCCAACCTGACGGATGCCCACCAGCCGGTCACCCCCAGATCGCCGGCTTCGCCACGCGTATTGGCCGTTGATGACAATGAGGCCAATCTGAAGCTGGTGATGACGCTGCTGGCAGACTGCGACATACAGGCCGACGGAGCGGCGAGCGGGTTTGAGGCACTCAGCAAGGCGCGACAAACCAACTACGACCTGGTGTTCATGGACCTGCAAATGCCTGGCATGGACGGCCTCGAAACGAC
>JAWVWU010000609.1:0-1900 GCA_033723595.1 Marinobacter sp.
GGAGGCGCTGATGGCGCGGTTGGACACGGTCGTCGCTCAGGGCGGTGAAGGACTCATGTTGCATCGGGGCAGTGCCCGGTACCATGCGGGGCGGTCGGACGATTTGCTGAAGGTGAAGCAGTACCAGGATGCCGAAGCCAAGGTGGTGGGCTATTCGCCTGGGCAGGGAAAATACGAGGGCCTGTTGGGTGCGCTGGTAGTGGAACGTTCGGACGGCCGCCAGTTCAAACTCGGGAGCGGGTTCAGCGATGAGCAGCGTGCCGAGCCGCCGGCAATGGGCACGACGGTGACCTACAAATACTACGGGCTGACGTCGACCGGGTTACCCCGTTTCGCCAGTTTTATGAGGGTTCGCGACGAGGAGCCGGTGGCCGCTCAGACCGCAGAGAAGGCGAGATCGCGGTAGTTCGGTCTCTGTGTCTCACCCACTCCGGCGACCTGCTCACGGGCGACTTGCGACGGTCTTGTCACCCGCTCTCAGTCGCCGAAGACAAACGCGGACTGTACGCTGCCCATGACGGTGTCGGTAAACACACGTCGGCCCGGCGCGTCTGCACCTGCACCGGCGACCACATGCAGGGGCAACAGGTGTTCTTCTTCGGGGTGGGCGAGGCGGGCGCCCGGGGCCTCGGCCCAGGCGATCAGCCGGTCGGCGCGCTCGCCGGGGTCCGCCTGTACGGTCTCGGTCAGCCACTCGTCAAACTGCTGGGAGGCCGGGTCAACCGTGTCGGCGCCGGAGCGGAATCGCGCCATGTTGTGGTAGCTCATGCCGCTGCCCACGATCAGCACGCCCTCGTCGCGCAGGCCAGCCAGGGCTAGGCCCATGGCGAGGTGTTGCTGCGGGTCCAGGCCCTGGCGCAGGGAGAGCTGCACCACGGGCACGTCGGCCGCCGGGAAGCTGAGCTTCAGGGGGATGAACACGCCGTGGTCCAGCCCCCGGGATGATGTCTCCGCATTCGGCACGCCGGCCGCGCCGAGCCGCCGGCGGACATCGGCCGCCAGCTCCGGGTTGCCCGGCGCCGGCCAGGTCAGTCGGTAGGTCGGCTCAGGAAAGCCGTAGTAGTCGAACAGCAGCGCCGGCTGGGCCTGGGCGGTCACTGTGAAGGCCGGTGCCTGCCAGTGGGCTGAGATCACCAGCAGGGCCCGGGGCTGGATGCCCAGCCCGGTGGTGAGGCCGGCGAGCCAGTCCCGCATGCGGGTCCAGGTGTCGGCCGGCTGCCAGTCCATGAAAAAGCAGGGGCCGGCACCGTGAGGCAGGAAAATCGTGGGTAAGCTTTGTTGGCTCATGGTCGGGCCTCCTGTTTGCGGTCAGATGCGGGTATGAGCGGGCGTCAGAATGTCAGGCCGATGCGGCGGTCAACCGAAAAGGCACCGCCGCCCTGCAGCAGGATACTGATCGCCATGAAGGCCCAGAGCAGGGGGTATTCCACGCCACCGTTGGTCCAGAAGTAGCCATTGCCCCAGTGTACGGTCAGGGTCACACCCAGCAAAACGGTCACCGCCAGGGCGGCGGGGCGTGTCAGCAAACCCAGCACCAGCGCCAGCCCGCCAAAGAATTCGACCAGTCCTGCCAGTACGGCGAACACGATGCCCGGCTCCATGCCCAGGTTTTGCGCAAAGAACTGGCCCGTCGCGGCGGGACCGTAGCCGCCGAACCAGCCGAACAGCTTCTGGGCGCCGTGGGGCATCAGCATCAGGCCGGTGGCAATACGCATGATCGGGTAACCCAGGGTGGCCAGTTGTGCCAGGGTCTGATTTGTTGTTGATGAGGTAGACGTTGTCATGGGGGTGCTCCTGTGGATTCGAATGGCGGCCGGGTTGAAGATCGCTGGTTGCGCCCGGCTGTTAAAGGCCAGACTATAGGGGTTTCTGTAATCCGGGAAGACGGCTGAAATGAAAC
>JAWVWU010000610.1:0-1894 GCA_033723595.1 Marinobacter sp.
ATTAACAGTGGGTCCATGCCGGCATTCATCAGTTGCGGCAACAGCCCCGAAAAAATACTCAGCATGGTGATCGGAATCACACCCACCGCCGACATCAGCGGCAGTATCAGCAGTCCGCACACCGCCACCCAATAAATGCCCGCCTGACTGGCCACCAGGCCGGAAATCAGGTCAGTTGGCACCAGCGATGACAGGGCTGCACCCAGCGCGCCCGAGGCAGCAAAAATCGCCATCTCATTACGCATGGCGTTGACGTTATCCGCCGCCTCGGCGACCGCGCCGCGCAGCGACCGGTCGTGCCAGATCATATAAAGCAGGGTGACGCCCGGCACCGCCAGCATGGCCGAACGTGACACATTCAGGGATGCACCGAACACCAGGGCCGCCATCAGTGCAAACATGATCAGCACGACGATCACCAGTCGACCGGTGCCCGGTGGCCAGCCCTCGAGTTTTACCCGCTCCTCACTGACCTGCCGGAAGCGGCTGTACTCGAGCAACCAGCCAACCGCAATCAGCAGCGCTCCGGTGACCAGCCCGAACGGCAGCAGCTGGGACCAGCTCAGGGATGGCACTTCCCGGGTAATAATGGCCACGGCGACACTGGTCGGCGCGACCAGCGGCACCAGGGCAAAGCCCCGCAACGCGCTGATCAGTACACAGCGCAGCCAGCGCGTGCGCGCCTCACCGGTAATCCCGCGTTCATCCAGGGTGCCCGCCAGGCTGCCACACAACAGGTTCATGACCCCGAAATTGAGCACCGACGCGGCAGTGGCACTGGTCACCGCGTATTTGGGATAGAGCCACAGCGGTGGCCCCCCGAGCAACACATCGTGAATCCGCCGCAACACCTCGAAGCGGCGCACCAGGCACTGCATCATGCCAAGGCTGCCCAGGAAGGCGCCATAAAAGCCGGCATCGGTTGCGGCCTTGAGCAAACGCTGCTGATCCATCCAGCCACTGACCAGCAACCCGGACAGGGTCATTACGGTCAGCACAATCAACGTGGCAGAGTAGCCGTTGAGGCGCCGGACGAAACCGAAAAAGTAGCTGACGAAGAGCGTGCCGGCCGCCACACTGAAACCTGAGACACCGGTTATAAGCGCCACCAACTCCAGCAAAACAGCAAACGGCAGCACGTAAAAACTCATAATAAGGAAGCGACCCAGACCAGCGAGGCGCTGCTTGCATTTGAACAGCGCGGGGATTAATCTTTAACCATCGAATACAAAACTTAATTCCGCTTAACGAAACTATATTAACATTTCTGCCAAGGCAAGCCCGATTGTGTCCTCCCGATCATCGGCGTGCCGCTCCCCTATTGAACAGGAGATTTCATGAACGCCTACATCTATGACGGTCTTCGTACCCCTTTCGGTCGTCATGCCGGAGCGCTTGCCCGAGTCCGGCCAGATGATCTGCTGGCGAGTGTGATTCGCGCGATCGTTGAGCGTAACAGTTTTGCGCCCGCCGCCTATGAGGATGTCATCGCTGGCTGTACCAACCAGGCCGGTGAAGATGCCCGTAACCTGGCTCGCCACGCCGGGCTGATGGCCGGCCTGCCGGTAGAAACCGGCGGCCTGACCGTCAACCGCCTGTGCGGCTCGGGCCTGGCCGCCATCATCGATGCCGCTCGTGCAGTGCGCTGCGGTGAGGGCGACTTGTTTGTCGCCGGTGGGGCCGAAAGCATGAGCCGGGCACCGTTCGTCATGGCCAAGAGCGAGACGCCATTCAGCCGGGACTTCCGGGCCTTTGACAGCACCATCGGTGCCCGCTTCCCGAACCCGCGGATCGAAGCCGATTTCGGCGCTGACACCATGCCTGAAACCGCGGAAAACATCGCTCGCGAGCTCAACCTGAGCCGGCAGGCGGTGGACCGCTTCGCTGCCCAGAG
>JAWVWU010000611.1:0-1881 GCA_033723595.1 Marinobacter sp.
GCTCTTGGCGCCGCGCCGCTGCCAAAGCCAAAGGCCAGCCAGTGAACCGGGTTCCGCAGAAAGCCGGGCGGCAACACCTGAGGAGAAACATCAGCGTCACTCGGCTCCGGGGGAATTGCCGTCATGCCTCGCCTCCAAAATGATCATAGCCGCCGGCTGTGAGCTGCCTGTCTCCGAGCTCACCCGTGCACCATAAACCCGGCGACGATAAGACCTCGCCAATCACGGTAAGCCGATCGGCCACGCCGGCCCGGTTAATCTCTGGCCAGTCCGACGGCGGCAGCGTAAAACATAATTCGTAGTCATCGCCTCCCGACAGCGCCAGGTCAACCGCACGATCCCTCGCATTCTGCTTCAACGCGTCCGACAACGGCAGTTTACGAAGGTCAATCCGCGCGCCCACGCCCGCGGCCGTCAGTATGTGCTGAAGATCGGCCGACAGGCCATCAGACAGATCAATCGCGGCCGTGGCACGCCCTCGCAACGCCTGACCCAGCGCCAAACGGGGTTGCGGCCGATGATAGCGGGATAACAACCATTGCACATCGGCCGACTCACTGTCGTTATCCAGCCATGACAGGGCCGCAGCAGCGTCACCCAGGGTTCCGGACACGCAGACCAGATCGCCGACACGCGCTCCGGCTCGGGTTAAGGCTTGGCCGGCCGGCACGGTGCCATGAACCTGGATACTGATGGTAAGAGGACCCCGTGTGGTATCGCCACCGGCCAGGGCAAGCCCAAAAGCCAGGGCTGCTTCACGCAGGCCATCAGCGAAGCCGCGCAACCAGTCAGGCTCGGCATCAGGCAAGGTCAGCGCCAGGGTGAAACACACCGGATCTGCTCCCATGGCGGCCAGGTCGCTGGTGGCAACCGCCAGGCTGCGCCAACCCAGGAAGGCGGGATTGTAGTTCACTGGAAAGTGGACACCCTCGACCAGGGTGTCTATTGAAAACGCCAGCTCGGTGCCGGGCCTGACGATCTGAACCGCGCAGTCATCACCGAGCCCCAAGGGCAACAACGGAGAGGCTGTCGCATCGGCAAGGGGCTGGAAGATACGGCGAATCAGATCAAATTCACCCATACGTCAACGAGGGCGGGTTTCGGCCAACCGGACCCGGCGACTGAGCTTATCCAGAATACTGTTGACGAACTTGTGGCCTTCAGTGCCGCCGAAACGCTTGGCCATCTCAATGCCCTCGTTAATGACGACCTTGTAGGGCACATCGATTCGGTGTTTGAGTTCGTAAGCACCCAGCCTGACAATCGCCAGCTCGACCGGATCCACCTCCTGCAGCGGCCGGTCCAGAAAGGGCTCGAGGATGCGATCAAGGTCAGACTGTTCTCGATGCACGCCACGTAGCAGGTCGCGGAAGTAAGCCGTATCGACGTTGCTCATGTCGTTGTCGACCATAAACTCCGCTTCAATGTCAGAAATCGGACTCTTGCTGAAATGCCGCTGATACAGACCCTGCATTGCCAGGATGCGGGCACGGCGGCGTTCGCCGGCTTTCGGCTGTGCGGTGCCCGACGGGGACGTCGGGGTCTGCTCGAACGGGCGTCCGGTATCGTCAGATTCCGTCATCATTCACCCAGCTTCCTGAACAGGCTGACCATTTCCAGGGCCGTCGCAGCTGCCTCGGCACCCTTGTTGCCGGCCTTGGTTCCTGATCGCTCGATGGCCTGTTCGATGGAGTCCACGGTCAGCACGCCGAAGCTGACCGGCACGTTGGTCTCCAGACCGATCGCGCCAAGGCCACTGGATGCTTCGCCTGCGACATAATCAAAGTGTGGGGTACCGCCGCGGATGACTGCTCCGAGCGCAACGATGGCGTCGTACTGCCCGGTCTCGGCAACCCGCTTTGCCGCCAGCGGCATTTCATA
>JAWVWU010000612.1:0-1879 GCA_033723595.1 Marinobacter sp.
CACTCGCGGGGAAAAATCAATCATGGTCTCTCTCCCTCAGAGTCTTTACCACTAACCTACGCCCGTGACGGCAATCGCATAAAGTGTACAAATTAAGTACAGTTTTTTGGGAGAGTGGCTGGCGCGCGCCACGGAGTCTAACGAGACCCTGTTCTGGCACCGGTAGTTGGATCATGATCATCTGCGGCGGGCTGAATTTCGCGTACCATGTTCTGACACGCCAGCGTCGACAACTATCACGGAGGGAATGGCATGTACCTGTCTGTTCAACTCAGTTACTACCCGCTTGACGAGAATTACAAGACGCCCATAAAGGCCCTGATCAAGCGTCTCGAAACCAGCGGTCTCGAGGTTTACCCGAACCGCATGAGCACGCAGATTTTCGGCGACTACGACGAGGTCATGGCGATCCTCTCGGACACCATGAAGTGGTCATTCCAGCAGTTCGGCAAATCGGTGTTCGTCGCCAATTTCCTGGAGGGCGACCGGCGACCCCGGGCAGACTAGAACCCGTGGCCCATCAGCCCGAGCACGCCCAAAGCAATCAGATAACCGGCTACGATGTAGTTCAACAGCTTCGGGAACACCAGAATCGCAATACCGGCACCGAGCGATATGAGCGGGGCAAGTTCGATGTGAAAGGTCATACTTTGACTCCTGGTCGCTTGGGTTGATCATCATCGTAACGCATCACGAGGCAGCGTATCGCCGACTCTCGTCACACGGTCAACGGATCAGTCGTAGGTCTGCAAGCGCGCCAGCCACCCGGTCAGCCATTGTTGCTGCTCAATCGGATTGGGCGCCAGCCTGGCGCGACGGGTTAACACCTTTGTGGCGGCGGCCTGAAATCGGTCGACGGCTGTTTCACCGTCCTGCTCGCGCATCGCCAGCAACACCTGCAACAGGCCCCAGCCTTGACCCTGATAGGTTTCACGGGGCGAAAGGCCCTCTCCCTTGAAATTCACGTAATCCATGAGCGCATAGACGCCGTTGCGCGTCGCACTCAACGCCATGATGCGCTGCCGAACCGGATCTCGCTGAGCCTCCGGCGCTGCCGCCACGACGCGCGCAAGCGAGTGCTGGGCCCGCTCGAACAGAAAACCGGCCTGGACCGAACGGGTGCGTTGCAGAAACGCCCGAAGCGAACGCACCCGATCACTGTCCGCTGATGCCAGAAACGCCTGGCGATCCGGCCAGGGCGCGTCGAAGGGGTGCAGGTCAGCCAGCCAGTCGGGCAGGACGACTGACTGATCACGCATGTAATCAATGAGCTGGGGAAAACTCTCGACGAACCGGCCATCCACCCCGGCCGGGTACCAGATGAAGTGACCAATGCCCAGTGACGGGAAGGCTTCACCCTGATTCCAGTGCACAAGGCATTCAATCCTGCCTGCGCATTCGTTCTGGAATATCTTCTGCGCCACCCCGGATAACTGTTCAGGCGAGACCGTCAGCCTGAGATCCTCCGGACGATCGCTGCATCCGGCCAGCATCAAACCGACCACACAAGCCAACCAGGTCAACCTGTTGCGGACCATACCCTGCGCTCCACCGTTTATCTTCGACGGCTCCCGTTCAGAAGGCGGCGGCGCCTCTGTCACGACCGTGCCACCATGCGTACTTGTGCTGCTATCGGACGCCAGCCGGCGTGCTACTGTCAAGCGTGACAGCAGCACTGCGGCACGCAGTGGGCAACGGAGGGTACCGACCATGAGCAAGGAACAACGACGAATCAAGGAAACCCGCAAGAAACCGGCCTTGAGCCCCAAGGAAAAGAAAGTGGCCAAGCGGGACAAGAAAGCCGGAAACGAGCACGGACAGAGCATCAACGATACCCTGTCCTGATGTCTGGCTCGCCTGTCCGGCATGCTGCCGGGCA
>JAWVWU010000613.1:0-1871 GCA_033723595.1 Marinobacter sp.
GACCGACCTGGCAGACGTCACCATGCTCGCCGGTGGCGCCAACCTGACGATGGACGTCACCAGTCACGGCAACCGTCTGTCAGCTCTGCGCAGCCAGGCCAAGGGCCAGATCGACTTCAATCTGGCCAAGGGCGAGTTCCGCAAACTCAACCTGACCCACTACGCCTGTCAGGGTATCGCCCTGGTCAATCAGGATTCCCTGACCAAGACAGACTGGGCCGACGTCACCCCGTTCAACGACATGAAAGGCACCCTGGTGATTGATGGCAACACCCTCAATAACAAGGACCTGGTCGCAGCGCTGGCTGGCATGAAGCTGGAAGGCAATGGCCAGGTGCACCTGGACACCAGCAAGGTGGACTACAAGCTCGGCCTGAAGATCGTGGGCGAAATCGACAAGGACAAGGCCTGCCGGGTAACCGAGGTGGTGCAGGACGTGGTCATTCCCGTGGAGTGCAAAGGGGACTACAGCAAAGAGCCGGGTAAACTCTGCTCCTTCGATGGCTCGCGTTTCCGCGACACCCTGAAGACCATCGCCGCCAACGCGGCGAAAAAGAAAGCGACCAGTGAAGTTCAGAAAGCCGTGGACGACAAGCTGGGCAAGCAGTTGGACAAGAAGCTCGACAGCGAAACCTCGGGCAAGGTGAAAGACGCCATCAAGGGGCTGTTCAAGTAATGCCGGAGGCCGTCGCTCCCCGCCTGCTACGCTGGTACGACCGGCACGGCAGGCAGGGACTGCCCTGGCATCACGACCGTTCACCCTACCGGGTCTGGGTGTCGGAGATCATGCTCCAGCAGACCCAGGTAGCCACCGTGATCCCCTACTACGAAGCGTTCATGGCCAGGTTCCCGACCGTCCAGAGCCTGGCCGAGGCACCCACGGATGACGTGCTCAGCCATTGGTCAGGGCTGGGCTATTACGCCCGTGCCCGCAACCTCCAGAAGGCCGCACAACAAGTGATGACGGAGTTCGGCGGCGACTTTCCCGCCGACCAGGCCCGGCTTGAAACCCTGCCCGGCATTGGCCGCTCCACCGCGGCGGCCATTCTGGCCCAGGCCTTCGAGCAGCGGGCGACGATCCTGGATGGCAACGTCAAACGGGTACTGGCGCGCTACCACGGCGTCGCGGGCTGGCCCGGGCAGACTGCAGTATTGCGCAGGCTCTGGGAGTGCGCCGAACAACATACTCCAGAGCAACGTGTGAGGGACTACACCCAGGCCATCATGGACCTGGGCGCGCTGGTCTGCACCCGCAGCCGGCCAGACTGCAGCCACTGCCCACTCGTCACCGACTGCACCGCCTACGCCGAAGGCCAGCCGACCCGCTACCCGGCGTCAAAACCCAAAACAGCCAAGCCTGAAAAAACTACCTGGATGGTCATCCTGGAGGACCACCACGGCCGCATCCTGCTCGAACGACGGCCACCCAGCGGCATCTGGGGCGGTCTGTGGAGCCTGCCGGAGATCGACCCGGCCCACACCGCCGACGAATTGCCTGAAGCCTGCGAACGGCGGTTCAGCGTGACCTGCCACGGGCTGCGCCTGGGCAGCGGATTCCGTCACACGTTCAGCCATTATCATCTGCACATCCAGCCCGTAACCTTGCAGGTCGGCAGCCCGGCCGCCATCGCCGAGCTGCCCGACCACCGCTGGATACACCGGGACGAAGCCCTGAGCCTGGGACTGCCCGCACCGATCCGCACACTGCTGGTGGCACCGGAGCAAACCGCCCTGCTCTGATCTGTTATCATCCCGTTGTTTTCAGACCTGAATGAACAAGCCACCGAGGAGCCGACATGAGCCGCACTGTTCTCTGCCGCAAATACAAAGAGGAGCTGGAAGGCCTGGACTTCCCGCCGATGCCCGGCAAA
>JAWVWU010000614.1:0-1868 GCA_033723595.1 Marinobacter sp.
CGGTTACCGGTACAACCGCCTTGAAGAACCCGACGAGAACGGTCAGCGCACCGAGGACGAGGCCATCGGACGACTGGGCGGCCAGCTGGACTACGCGCTGTCGCCAACCGCGCTGTTTCGCCAGAAACTGAGCACCGAAATTGGCGTCGAGGCGCAGAACACCACCACCGAATCGGAAACTTCGCTGCAGGCGACGATCGTCAACAGCCTGTCCATGAAAGTGGCCTACCGGGTCAAGCACATCTCCGACCCGCCCGCCGGTAGCGCCAGTACCGATACCGAAACGTCGCTGTCACTGCTTTACGGCTTTTGAATCGGCTGATCTAATCGGTTTTGTTGGCCCCGGCCAGCAGGGTCGCGTAGATCGCTTTTACGTCCCGGGAGAACTGCTCTACCGAGTAGTCCCGGGCAAACGTCAGGGCGTGGGCCGAGAGGGTCTTGCGCAGGGCCTCGTCGTCCAGCAATTGCAGCACCCGATCCCGCCATTGATCCCGGTTCTCGGGAGTCTTGTAGCCGTTATAGCCCTGGCGGACGACGTCATCAATACCGCTTGAACGGACGGCAACCACTGGCAGCCCCGCGGCCATGGCTTCCAGAATGACCATGCCCTGGGTTTCCGACTTGGACGCAAACAGAAAAAGATCGCCCAGCCGGTAGTAGGTGGCCATGGTGTCCGGCGGGACCGAGCCCACCAGCGTAATCTGCTGCTGCAGGCCCAGTTCGTCAATCCGAGACTGCAGCCGGTCGCGTTGATGACCATCGCCGATGATCAGCAGCCGGAACGGGCTTTCGGTGCAGGTCTTGAGGCTGGCGACGGCATCAATCATGAAGTCGATGTTTTTCTCGTTGGACAGTCGCGACACACTGATCAGCACCCGTTCATTGTGCAGTCCCAGTTTCTCCCGCAGGGCCTGGATGTCGTCTTCTTCCACCGTCTGGAAGCGCTGGTATTCAATGCCGGTTGGCTGCACGAACGTATCGGATTTCACCCCGATCATCCGCAGATATTCCTCGGCGGAGTAGGTGGGCACGATCACGCCGTCGCACTTGTTGGCAAAGCGCTTGATCAACGCGTGGGAAATCAGGTTGCGGAACAGCATGCCGGGCAGGGGCACAAAGTGCGCGTAATGCTCCAGCCGAGTGTGGTAGGTGTAGACCACCGGGATGCGCAAGCGACGTCCGATAAACAGCCCGAGCGAGCCCAGCCAGAACGGGTGATGCAGGTGAATGATATCCGGGCGGAACGCCTTGACCTGCTGGCGGATGCGGGGCAGGAAGATGTTGGCGAGCCTGAATTCGCGTTTTTCGCCCATCGCTAACAGCGAGGGCACGCGCAGGACCCGCGGCTCGTCCTCCGGCTGACCCCGGTAGCTGGGCGCAATGACCATCACCTCATTTCCCAGCGCCTCCAGGCCCCGACGCAGCCGTTCGATCGAGATCGGAACGCCGCCGATAAAGGGCAGGTAGTTGTTGGTGAACTGGGCAATGCGCAGCGGACGTTCAATCCAGGGCGACGGGTCCAGGTCGTAGTTGGGGTAGTAATCGCGATTTACGAACACCAGCGAATACAGTTTGATGGCCACAATGGCCAGCGCGCTCACCAGCAGCACGAAGTTCAGGAAGCCCACGTAGAACAGCGAGTAGATAAACGACCACAGCCCCTCGAGGCGTTTGAAAATCGGGTTCTGGGCGGTGTCCATCCGTTCCAGTTCGATGTGGGCCTGGTCTCCGTCCACGGATACCTTCACAAAGTGGTAAAAACTGGTGTCGTTGTTCAGCACCAGGCCGCCGGCGCCACCGGTCACAATGAAATCGGTGCCGGCGATGGTCTGGCGTGAGTACAGGGACAGGTTGGCCGAGAACACGGC
>JAWVWU010000615.1:0-1866 GCA_033723595.1 Marinobacter sp.
CAGGGGCATGGTGACCGTAGACGCCGCCTCCGGCACCAGTCCGAGATCCACGAAGGCGGTCTTGAAGCGGGCCGTGCGCCCGGTAATCACCGAGTCCACATGAAGCAACATGGTGGTGCCTATGCCAATGGCCAGCCCCTCGACGGCCACGATCACCGGCGTATCGCACTGCATCAGTCGCTCGATGAAAGCCAGACCCGCTGACGGCTGCGGATTGCTGTCGCTGGCCCGATGGCGGAAGTCATCAAGATCGTTGCCGGCGGTAAACACATTGCCGTCACCACTGATCACGATGCCGTGGACCGAGGTGTCTGCCGCCGCCTCATCGACGCCCTGTGCCAGGGCCTCGTACATGGCCCGGGTCAGCGCATTTTTCTTCTCGGGACGGGCAATGATCAGGTGCACAATGCCGGCATCACGTTCCACTTTGATCATGATTCAACTCCTCCGATGACGTGGACAAACGGGTGATTTGCGAAATACTGTTTCACAAAACAGCCTTATATTCTATGTTTTCTGACAGACAACCACGGCGGCACGCTCGCCATTCGCCACTGACAAGGTTCCATAACCGGGCGCCGGCGTTTTCCGCCCGCCTCTGACTCCGGAGATCCCCATGCAATTTCACACCCTAAGCAGTCGCGAACTGGCTAACGGCATCAAACAACGGCGCTTTACCGCGGTGGCGGTGCTTGAGCACTTTCTGTCGCGGATTGAACGACTGAACCCTGCCCTGAATGCGGTTATCCTGCTGCGCCCGGAGGAGGCCCGCCGCCAGGCCGAGGCCGCCGACGCCGCCGCCGACCGGGTTGCGAACCTGGGCCCGCTGCATGGCGTGCCAATGACCATCAAGGAAACCTTCGAGATCGCCGGCTGGCCGACGACCGCCGGTCACGGCCGCTACCGGGATCACGTGCCGGACACCACAGCGCCGGCTGTGCAACGGTTGCTGGACGCCGGTGCCATTGTCATCGGCAAAACCAACGTGCCGGAGCTGGCCGGTGACCTGCAGAGTTTCAACGACCTTTACGGCACCAGCCACAACCCCTGGAACCACGCACTCACCCCGGGCGGCTCTTCGGGCGGCGCGGCCGCCGCCCTGGCCGCCGGCCTGACACCGCTGGAACTGGGCAGTGACATTGGTGGGTCAATCCGCACACCGGCAGCCTTCTGCGGCGTCTACGGACTCAAACCCACCTACGGTCTGGTCCCCACCCGGGGGCACATTCCCGGTGCACCGGGCAGCCTTGCCAAACGCGACATTGGCGTCGCCGGTCCGATGGGACGACACCTGGACGATCTGGAAGCCGCGCTGGATCTGCTCGCCGGCCCCGATTACCCCGAGGCCGTGGCCCTGCAACTGACGCTGCCGCACGCGACCCAGTCGACACTGACCGAGTTCCGGGTCGCCGCCTGGCTGGACGATGAGCGCTGCCAGCCGGATCAACCGGTGCGGGACGGCCTCGGGCAGGTCGTCGAGTCGTTGCGTCAGCAGGGTGTGACGGTTGACGAGTCGGCCCGCCCGGACGCCGTCACCCTGCGCAACAGCGATGACCTGTTCTACGATCTGCTATCCGGCGTCATGGGCGGCGGCTTGCCGGATGGCATGCTCGAGAAGCTGTCCGCGACGGCACAGTCGGGTGATCCCGCCGACTACCGGGTCCGATTTGCCCGTGGCACGACCCAGAGCCATGCCCACTGGCTTCGTCAGGATGAGCAGCGGGCGCGGCTACAGGCCAACTGGGCAGACTTTTTCCGCCACTACGACGTGCTGCTCTGCCCGGTCGTGCACACGCTGCCCTTCGCCCATGATCAGGCCACCGGTGCCCTCGACCGGACGCTGACCATCAACGGCAAGCCGCAACC
>JAWVWU010000616.1:0-1861 GCA_033723595.1 Marinobacter sp.
CGAACGGTCAGAGGTCAGCACGTCACAACGACCGTTGGCAAAGCCGGTGACGGTCTGCTCTGAGCTGTCGAAAACCAGCGGTTTGAATTTCATGCCCTTGGCGCGGAAGTAGTCCGCCAGGTTCAGTTCGGTGGTGGTGCCGGCCTGGACACAGATGGTGGCGCCGTCCAGCTGCATGGCATCGTCCACGCCGAGCTTCTTGCTCACGAGGAAGCCCTGGCCGTCGTAATAGTTGACGCCGGCAAAGTTGAGGCCCAGGGACGCGTCACGGGTCAGGGTCCAGGTGGTGTTGCGTGAAAGCACGTCGATTTCACCGGACTGCAACGCGGTAAAACGCTCCTTGGCGGTCAGCGGCGTGAACTCAACCTTGTTGCTGTCACCAAAAACGGCGGCTGCAATGGCGCGACAGGTGTCGACGTCAATGCCGGTCCAGTGGCCTTTATCGTCGGGCTGGGAGAAGCCGGGAAGACCGGTCGTTACACCACACTGCAGGTGACCCTTGGCCTTTACAGATTCCAGGGTGCTGGCCGCCATGGCACTGCCAGCCGTCAGGGTTCCAATCAGCGCCAGCGCGCCTGCGGTTAGTAAAGTTCTTTTTTTCATGGTACTTCTTCTCCGAGAGTCGGTTGGTTGCATAGCAGGACTGATCGCAGCAAGCGCCAAGCCAGTCTATGCAAGTCCTTGTTTATCAATTAACTTTATTTATTTTTGCGCCCTGTCTGCCGGTTATGGTGCATGAAATTCGCCCCTTTGCCCCGAATCGGTGCGGCGAGGCCGCGTGCCGGGAGCGTTTGAAAGGCAAGCAAATAACTGGTCAGACAAGACCCTTACCTAATGGTAGTTCAACATCGGAACAATGCGTCATAGACTTTTGCATAGGGTCGACTCGCTGGTCAGACGGTCGGACCGGTTCGATCAAACGGGCGGTCCTGCCAGGCAGTACCCGGGTTGCCCGGTCTCGCCGGCCCGCCGGTTCCGGCTGATAGGATTTGCGCTTGTCTCCGTACCATTCCCGATAAGGCAAGGCTCTGGCAGCGGCAGGCTTCTCATCCGGCGGTCCCGATACGCCAGGTGTCATCGGGTCCGGCAAGAAGTCACAATTCCATAAAGTTGACGCCTGACCTGTAACGTCGCGCCTCCCGATGTGTCTATGATGCAAAACCGGGACCCAACAACCTCAGGTGAAACTATGAACTGGAAGAAACTGACGATTCTGTGTGTGATCCTGGCGCTGGTCGGGGCGTTCATCGCGCTCGGGGGCAATGAACTGCTGACCCTCGACAACCTGCAGCGTCATCAGGCCGAACTGGATCAGTGGATCGCCAGTCACCTGACCCGGGCCCTGCTTGGCTTTGTGCTGATCTACATTGTCGTGACCGCCCTGTCTCTGCCGGGGGCCACCATCCTGACGCTCGCCGCCGGCGCGTTCTTCGGCAATCTCAACGGGCTGCTGGCAGCATCCGTGGCGTCAACGATTGGCGCGACCCTGGCGTTTCTGGCGGCCAGGTTCCTGTTCCGGGATACCCTGCGAGCCCGCTATGCCGACACGGTTGCGCGGATGGATGAGGGCATCCGCAAGGATGGCGCCTTTTACCTGGCCACCCTGCGACTGGTGCCGGTGTTCCCCTTTTTCCTGATTAACATCGCCATGGGCCTGACCGGCATGCGGGTTCGCACCTACAGCCTGGTGAGTTGGGTGGCCATGATGCCGGGCACCTTTGTGTATGTGAACGCCGGCACACAGCTGGCACAGATCCAGTCGCTGGGTGATGTGGTTTCCCCCAGCGTGTTGCTGTCGTTCGTGCTGCTGGGTGTGTTCCCGCTGATTGCCAAGGCCGTGATCGGCGTTATCCGTCGCCGC
>JAWVWU010000617.1:0-1855 GCA_033723595.1 Marinobacter sp.
GCGGACCTGGCGTTGGAGCGCGCGTCGCTGGATAACGATTACGAATTCGAAACCCGGGAGCTGGCCAGAATCTATCATGACCGGGGGCTCGATCCGGCGCTGGCGGCCCAGGTTGCCGAGCAGTTGATGGCTCATGATGCCTTGGGCGCCCATGCCAGAGACGAGATCGGTATCTCGGCGACGGTCAGCGCGCAACCGGTCCAGGCGGCGTTGTCATCCGCCGGGACCTTTACCGTGGGTGCCGCACTGCCGTTGCTGGTGGCCTGGGCTGTTCCGGGCCCCGGGCTGATGACGGCGGTTGCCGTCGGGTCACTGGTTTTTCTGGCTGTGCTGGGCGGCCTGGCTGCTCGCACCGGTGGTGCGTCGCTGTTTATCGGCGCGGCCCGGGTAACCTTCTGGGGCGCATTGGCCATGGCGCTGACCGCCGCCGTGGGCCGGATCTTCGGCGTGGCTGTCTAGCGCGCCGGCGAGCGGCCGACGGTGGCTCTTCGCCAGGCGGCCGGTGTAATCCCGTGGTGCTGGCGGAAGCGGCGGACAAAGGACTCGATTTCGGCGTAGCCCAGGTCGGTTGCCACGTCAGCAACCGATCGATCAGTGTTCGCGAGCAGCCGTCGGGCCTCAATCATTTTCCGTTCGATCGTCCATTCGCCGTAGGTTTTTCCGGTCAGTTTGCGGATACGCGTGGTCAGATAGGCACCATTGAAGCCGAGTCGTTTGCTGGCCAAGTCCAGGCCGCCGTGATCACGGAAATGCTGATCGATATCCCGGAATACCACGCTGATCAGGTCCCGGCTTTTGGACGGGCGTGTCTGGTTGGTATTGACCGGGGACAGCCACGGGGCACAGCGGGCCAGGTTAACCAGAATCAGTTGCAGTGCCGAGCGTGCCGCAAATTCATAACCGAGTGGCTTGTCGGCGAGTTCGCGCTCCATCTGTGTCAACAACGACAGGTTCTGACAGTAAGAGGCGTCGTCGAGTTGAACGGGGAGGGCCATTTGCAGCACCGGTTGACGAAACAGGTCGAACAGCAGGCCGGTCGGAATGTCGTCCTGAAGGCTCAGCCCCGGTTGATTGTTGATACTCACGCTGTCGGGCAGAAACAGCACGGCCCAGCCTTCAGCGTCGCCCAGAGATCGGGCGTCGTGGGTGACGCCCGGCGCGATCACAAAGGCGGTGCGCTCGTTGGCCGGATAGTGGTTGCCGCCGACCTGGTGAATACCGGAGCCGCGAGTAAATAACAGGAGTTCAAAGAAGGTATGTCCATGAAGTGGCATCGTCCGCATGGGATGATCCGATCCCAGTCGTTGGACTTCGATGGAAACTGAACTGATGTGTTGGGGCACGTAAGGATGAATGGGAACATTCACAGCACTATCGTTCCTGGTAAGCTCCGGCGCCTGCCGTTTGCGATTGGGCAGACAAGTCCGTCAGACAGTTTGAAACAGGCACCGGTCGGCGTTTGCCTGCCTTGTCAGTGTATATTCGTTTTCGAAAATATGCGAAATAAATCGGAAGGTGGCCGCCCGTCTCGCGGTTGAGTGCGGGCGGCCGGGTTCGCAGACTTACGATGGTGCGCTATCGAGCCTCATCAGGCGAAAACATGGGGTTACCATTTTTCGTCTCGCTCGCGGGCTGATCTTTCTGCATGACATCCCAATGCTCAACG
The DNA here is from genome assembly GCA_033723595.1 of Marinobacter sp. Classification (GTDB taxonomy): domain Bacteria; phylum Pseudomonadota; class Gammaproteobacteria; order Pseudomonadales; family Oleiphilaceae; genus Marinobacter. Next base: position 1,667 of record JAWVWU010000617.1, read on the forward strand.
ATTTTTCCATCCTTGAGACGGAAAATATCGACGACCACCAGAGGTTCAGGACCGAAACCGGTGTAGCGACCGTGGAGCATGACCAGGTCGCCGTCCGCCACGATCATCCCTGGTTCGTACCTGAAATTCTGGGGCAGGCTGTTGACCAGGGCTGGTAGCGCCTTGGTGCCATTGGGCACCATGGGATTA
>JAWVWU010000618.1:0-1853 GCA_033723595.1 Marinobacter sp.
CGCCAAGGCTTCCGGTACCGATCTGGCCGGCTATGAGAGCCAGCTGGACAGCACCCGCCTGTTCTACAACGCGGCTGATGCAGTGGCGTTCGTGAATAGCCCCGAGCTCAAGTCCACCATGCAGCGCGTCGCCGAGTTCTCTTTCGCCCACGGTTTGCTTGGCGAGGGCGCACCGGATGCCAGCTTTATCGGCGTGGAAACACCGACCGGCACCTATGGCAACACGGCCAATACGCAGCTGCGTTTTGACCCGACGTACATGCAGATGGCTGCTGACGGCAAACTCTGAGGATCGAGGCAGTCTGTCGAGCCGGCCCTGACACACCGGGCCGGCCCCGAATACCAGCCGCGTGGAACCTCTGATGAAAAAGCTGATTAACCGTCATCCTGGTGTGGTCGGCCGGTGGGCCCTGGGTCTGCTGCCGTTCGTGCTGATCGCCATCGTCTACACCATGGCCTCGAATGCTCGCCTGGCAGAGAACGCCAACGACAAGGTGTTGCCGTCGGCAACCGCCATGGTGGACGCCATGTCGCGGATGGCGTTTGAGCCGAGTAAACGTACCGGAGACCTGCTGCTCTGGGCCGATACCGCCGCCAGCCTCGAGCGGCTGGGCATTGGCGTGGGGCTGGCGGCGCTGACCGGGCTTATCTTCGGTATTGCCAATGGGGCGATCCCGCTGGTGCGGGCCGGGTTCTCGCCGCTGATCACCGGGCTGTCGCTGGTGCCGCCCATGGCGATTCTGCCGATTCTGTTCATCACCTTCGGACTGGGGGAACTGGCCAAGGTGATGCTGATCTTCATTGGCATCACGCCGTTTCTGATTCGCGACCTGCAGCAGCGAACCCAGGAAATTCCCGAGGAACAGATCATCAAGTTGCAGACCCTGGGCGCCAACACCTGGCAAATCATCGTGCGCCTGATCCTGCCTCAGATCATGCCCCGGCTGCTCAGCGCTGTGCGTCTTTCACTCGGGTCAGCCTGGCTGTTCCTGATCGCAGCAGAAGCGATCGCCGCGACCGAGGGCCTCGGCTACCGGATCTTCCTGGTGCGTCGCTACCTGGCCATGGATGTGATTTTGCCCTACGTCCTGTGGATCACCCTGCTGGCGTTTGTGATTGACTTTGCGCTCAACCGCTATTCGCGCTGGCGCTACCCCTGGTTTCACGCGCTGAGCCAGTAGTCCGGACAACCGGGAGAACCTGATGGCTGCTATCGAACTGAAAAACCTGTGGAAAGAATACGGCGCCGAGGTGGTGCTGGAACGTCTCAATGCCCGTGTCGAGGCCGGCGAATTCATCACCATCGTTGGCGCGTCCGGCTGCGGCAAGACCACCTTCCTGAAAATGCTGCTGGGCACGGAGAATCCGACCCGCGGCCAGTTGCTGCTGGATGGCGAGCCGATTCCCGCCGAACCCGATGCCACCCGGGGCATTGTTTTTCAGCGTTACTCGGTTTTGCCGCATCTGACCGCCGTGCGGAACGTGATGCTGGCCGGGGAACTGGCCGCCAGCCGGCTGACCGGTCACGCCATCGGCCAGCAGCGACGGCAGCTGCGACAGGCCGCCCAGACCCTGCTCGAAGACGTGGGCCTGGGGCACGCCCTGGACAAATACCCCCATGAACTGTCCGGCGGCATGCAACAGCGCCTGGCCCTGGCCCAGGCACTGATCAAGAAACCGCGCATCCTGTTGCTGGACGAACCGTTCGGCGCGTTGGACCCGGGTATTCGCAAAGACATGCATCAACTGGTGCTGAAACTGTGGCGGGAACAGAACCTGACGGTGTTCATGATTACCCACGACCTGGACGAGGGTTTCTACCTGGGTACCCGCTTGTGGGTGTTCGACAAGGA
>JAWVWU010000619.1:0-1848 GCA_033723595.1 Marinobacter sp.
CCAGTCTGAACTGGTGCGGTTTTTCAAACAGCGCGAGTGGATCATCGACCTCCGTGAATACCGGGTCGACCCGATACGCTACAATCTGCTGGAAATTCCCGATGCGGTCCTTCGGTTTGCCGACGGCTGGCTGATCATCCCGATGTATCTCGGGGACGACCTCTATGGCATTGCATTGGTTGGAGAACCCTATGCCAAGGTAGAGCTGAACTGGGAAAACTTTGATCTGGTGCGCGTTGTAGCCCGCCAGACCTGTAACCTGCTGGCCCAGGCCGATGCCCAGAACCGGCTGTCCCGGGCCATGCAGTTCGAGGCAGTGAGCAAGGCCTCTGCTTTTATGGTGCACGACCTGAAAACCCTGATCGCGCAGCTGTCGCTACTGGTCAAGAATGCCCACAAGCACCGGGATAATCCGGCTTTTATCGACGATATGATCAACACCACGGACCACGCTGCCAAGAAAATGGCCAACCTGGTGGATCACATCCGCAAACCCGCCGACACCGACGCACAAACCCAACCGGTGAACCTGTACGAGGTGGTCACCGAACTGGCCGCTCACTACAGCCGGCGGATGCCCAAGCCCACCGTCGAAGGACCCTCAGACCCGGTCATTGTGCAGGCAGAGCCAGAACAATTGCGCAGCGTGCTGGGCCACCTGGTACAGAACGCCCAGGACGCGACTCCACCGGACGGTGAAGTGACGCTGACCCTGAAAACATCGAGTGGAAACGTGGTTCTATTCATCCAGGACAGCGGGACCGGTATGACCGATGATTTCATCAGGGTGCAGCTTTTCAAGCCTTTCGAGAGCACCAAAGGGCTGACCGGCATGGGCATCGGCGCCTACCAGGCTCGTGAGTACGTCCGCGAACTTGGCGGCAACATCGACGTCACGAGCGAGCCGGGTGTGGGTTCGTGCTTCTCGATCCGGCTGCCCATCGCACGATCCGCCGAGCAAACGGCGGCCAGTCGCACGATGACCCCGGATCCGGAATTCGCGGATCTTTCCGGGCTGGAAGCAGTGGTGACGCCCGAGAGCCGCTCGCCGCTGGCCATTAAAAACGACAAGTGATTGACGCCAGACTGTTCGCAAGATGAATTTGCATTGCAATGCGTCAATTATCAGTTAAAAATCGGGTTATGCTGGATACGATGGAGACACGCTCAACGATCCGGTTGGTCGGGCTGCTCGCCGCCGCAAAACCAGGCGGTCGTTCGACAGGTATCTGAACACACAGGTCGCTCATGGTATAACAGACCACATAAAGTGGTGACCCGGAGCCGCCAATGACAATGCGTCGTGCAGAGTAGAGTCAGGTAAGGCCGCGCCGGGTCAATCACATCAACCTGGCCGTATCGACCTTGCTGTAGAACCTAAAAGGACTTACGCGCTGTGACAAAACAACTGCTCATTGTGGAGGACGATCCCGGGCTTCAGAGCCAGATGAGATGGTGCTTCAGTAGTGACCTTGAGGTCGCTGTCGCCCATGACCGCGAATCCGCGCTGACAGCCATGAGGCGCCTGGAGCCTGACGTCATCACGCTCGACCTGGGCTTGCCCCCCGACCCGGGCGGCGCCTCCGAAGGGTTTGCCCTGCTGGAAGATATTCTTCGACTGTCACCACAAACCAAGGTAATCGTCGTTACTGGTCGCGAAGATAAGGAAAATGCCGTCAAGGCGATCGGCATGGGAGCCAGCGACTTCTACCAAAAGCCACTGGATGCCGACATCCTGACCTTCGTGGTCAACCGCGCATTGCGCCTCGCCGAACTGGAGCGTGACAACCGTGAGCTGTCCCGGCACCGCAACGGCACCAACATCAAGGGCATCGTTGCCGCCAGCCC
>JAWVWU010000620.1:0-1833 GCA_033723595.1 Marinobacter sp.
GCCTTCCAGAACCGGGTTAAGGGTGACAATGACCTCGCCAATGGCGGAAGTGCAACGGACCATCGCCCAGGTCAGCGACAGAATCAGCAACAAGGTGGCGGTGTGCTGGAATTCGGGCAGAAAGGGCAGGCCGGCCGGTGCGGCTTCCAGTACACCGTTGAGAACCAGCAGGCAGACGCAGGCGCCCAGGGCCCGGTCAGCGGCGTCGAGGAACAGCCGGAAGACGGCCTTGCGACGGCTCAGGCGGCGAATAGTCCCCAGTGCCAGGCGATACAGAACGTAGGCGAGTCCGACCGACACCAGTGCCGTCAGACCCGGGTATAGCCACGCTCTTGCCCCGTCCGTTATTGATTCCAGCATAGCCTGCTCCACCGGCGGAAAGACCGGGTCAACGTCTTTGCATCAAAGGTCTTTATGTCAAAGATAGCAGGCCTCGACCGGCAACACCGGTGTTCCGGTGTGTCTTGTGTCATCGCCTCAGCCCACGAGGCCTTTCGTCATCAGCAGGCAGCCGGACACGAACAGCAGGCCCCGGCAGATGCGGATGAACGTGGCGCCGTCAAACCGCTTCTGGATCAGATAGCCGAGCTGAATGCCAATCAGGGCCGCGGGCAGCAAGCACAACGACACCAATAGCAAGCGCATCTCCCAGAAGCCGTTGAGCTGATAGGGAATGACCTTGGTCAGGTTCATCAGGCCGAAAAGAACCGCCGCGGTGCCCAGCCATTTGAGCTTGTCGAGTTGCTGGCCGAGGAAATACACGTTAATCGGTGGACCCCCGGCGTGAATCAGAGTGCTGGTCAGGCCGGAAATGGCGCCCCAGACCCAGCTGGCCTGCTGGAAGCGCCTGAGCCAGCCCGACAGATTTTGCCAGCTGGCGAAAATGACGGAGAGGAGTCCGGTGGTGATTTCCAGGGCGTTAACGGACAGTCTGCCGAGCAGGATGCCGCCGATGGCAATGCCGATGACCACCGACGGTGCCAGCCGTCTGAGCCGGCTCCAGGAGGCCCGCTTCCAGTACAGGTGGATGGCACGAACGTCCATGCACAGCAGCACCGGCAGCATGATCACTGTCGCCGCCGGCAGGGGGACCGCCAGCGCCATCAACGGCACGGCCAGGGAACCGGCACCGCCGGCAAACCCGGATTTGGAGATACCGGTAAGCATCACACCGACAATGGCCAGCAGCCAGAACAGGGGCGTGTCGAACGGCGGGGCCATGGCGGAGTCCTTAACTGCTGGCAGCCTGTAACGTTGCTTATGCTGCGTGACCGGCGGGGGGATGTCCATGATTGATTGTGTCAGAACGGGTGTGACTCTGCTCCGGCGCCGTCGATGGTCGCTGTAAGGCGATCTCCTTTTCGCTGTCCCGTATCTCGGCTAAGCTTTCGGGTATCAGACCTGGCCAAGGGGGTTGATCCGTTTCATCCGGGTCAGGCTCGGCGGCGTGATCGATCGTAAGGGTCGATGAAATCTTTGCGTTGCGGTCTGGAACGTTGCACACCCAGGGAGTGAGAGTCGCATGCGGTTGCAATGGCCCCGGCGCAGCCGAAAGATGATCACCAGTTTCCTGCTTGGCCTGTGGCTATGCACACCGCCCGCCAGCTGGGCTGACGAGCTGGTTTTTTCGTCTATCGAGAAAACGCCAATCACGCTGCTTGCTGAACGGCTGCTCAGCCGTGCCTACCGCGAACTTGGTTACACCATTCGCCTTGTATTTATGCCGTCACGGCGCGCCTTGATGGTGGCCAATAGTGGTCGCGTTGACGGTGAGTTGTTTCGCGTCGCCGGTGTCGAGCGGGCCTTTCCGAATCTGATTGCCGTGCCCTATCC
>JAWVWU010000621.1:0-1831 GCA_033723595.1 Marinobacter sp.
GCGCGAATCCAAGGCATTACACCCGACGACGACCGCTGGCCGGAGGACGGCTATCGGGGCGACTACATCACTGATCTCGCCCAGGCCTACATGGCAGGCGAAACCGTTCATGCCGATGACCGGGAGGTGACCGGCAAAGCCGATCCGGACGATCTCACCGCCATTCGGGAATTTGCAGTGGCCTATTTGCGTCGGGAACAGGATCTGGACCTGAAAGCATTCGGGGTCGAATTCGATGTCTATTTTCTCGAATCATCGCTCTATGATGAGGGCAAGGTTGAGGCCACTGTCGAGCGCCTGACCGCGAACGGCTACACCTACGAGCAGGACGGTGCTGTCTGGCTGAGAACCACCGCCTTCGGAGACGACAAAGACCGCGTTATGCGCAAACGAGACGGCGGCTATACCTACTTCCTGCCCGATGTCGCCTATCACCTGGATAAATGGCAGCGCGGCTTCACCACCGTCATCAATGAGCAGGGTGCGGACCACCACTCCACCGTGACCCGGGTCAGGGCCGGCCTGCAGGCCCTCAATACGGGCATTCCCGAGGGCTGGCCGGATTACGTTCTGCACCAGATGGTGCTGGTCACCCGTTCGGGCCAGGAAGTAAAAATTTCGAAACGGGCGGGCAGCTACGTCACCCTGCGTGATCTGATTGATGAAGTCGGGCGGGACGCGACGAGATTCTTCCTGACGGCGCGCCGGGTAGACTCACAGTTGACCTTCGATATCGATCTGGCGCGCGCGCAGACCAATGAAAATCCGGTCTACTACATACAATATGCTCATGCCCGTATCTGCAGCGTACTGCGCAAACTCAAGGAACTGGGTGTGGACCGAGGAATGCATGAACTCGCCGGCGACCTGTCGCAGTTGACACTGGACGAGGAAAAGGAACTGGCCAACCAGTTGGCACGTTACCCGGAACTGGTGGCCAATGCCGCCACGCAGCGTGAGCCTCATCACCTGACGCAATACCTGCGCGAACTGGCAGGACAATTTCACACCTATTACAACGCCCACAAGGTCTTGGTGGACGACACCGACCTTCGGGATGCCAGAGTGAGCCTGTACCTGGCCGTGCGGCAGGTCATCGCCAACGGCCTGGACCTGCTGGGCGTCACTGCGCCGGATGAAATGTAGCTCGACCGTCAACTGATTCAACAGGCCCGCGCCATGCCTCACGACTATGCCAAAAAGCCGCGCAGCCCGGGGCAAGCTCCCCGCGGAGCCCGGCAGCAGCGGCCCGCCAAACCTGCCCGCAAGCAGACGCCCTCTCGCACTCGGAGAGCGCCTGCGTCCACCCAGCATCAGTCAGGAGGTCTGTCGGTGCGCTGGATACTGTCACTGGCCGCCGTTGGCGGCTTTATCGGGTTCATTGTCTACCTGAATTCACTGCCTCCAGCATCAGCGCCGAAACCGGTCGCGACCACGCAGTCGCCCCAGGCGACCAAACCGTCGCCGAAGAAATCCACCGACGACAGTCATTTCCGGTTCTACGACATTCTGCCGGAATCCAAGGTCGTTCCTCAGGACATTGGCAACTACGACCCGGGCCCCGAGGATCACTCATTCGTCTACATGCTCCAGACCGGATCCTTCCGGCATGAGGCCGATGCCGAGCGCCAGCGGGCGCAGATTGCATTCCAGGGCCTGCGTGCAAGCGTCGACCGGATCGACATGGATGACGGGTCTGCGTGGTACCGGGTCAACGTTGGCCCCTTCGACTCCCGGACCAAGATGAATGCCGTCATGGACAAGCTGGTCTCGATCAGTATCGAACCGCTGGCCAAGAAAGTCCCCAAGAGTAAATGACGCGCTGCCGGCC
>JAWVWU010000622.1:0-1830 GCA_033723595.1 Marinobacter sp.
ATCAACGGCGTCTTCAGCCGCGAGCCGTTCGGGCCTTTCTGATCCCGCCCCCTACCAAAGTGCTGTTTATTCCGCCATCCAGAAGGATGTACATAATAGAGACGTCTCTAGAACTGTGTCTGTTAAACAACAACAACCACGGCGACCGACCCCGAGCCGCCGACCGCGAGAAGAGGAGAGGGCGATGCCATCCGTAGACGGATTCAAGGCCGCACGACAGCAACTGCTGGACCTGCGCGAAGACTACGACCGAGCCTATGAGCAATTCAAATGGCCCGAGCTGGACGAGTTCAACTGGGCGTTGGACTGGTTCGACGACTACGCCCGAGACAACGACAAGATTGCGCTCTGGCTGGTGGACGCCGATGGCGGCGACTTTCGGTACAGCTTCGATCAGATGCGGCAGCGCTCCAACCAGGTGGCGAACTTCCTGCGTGACCATGGCCTCGGTCGGGGCGACACACTGCTGATCATGCTCGATAACGTCATCGAGTTGTGGGAGACCATGCTGGCGGCGATCAAACTGGGGGCGGTGGTGATTCCGGCCAGTACGCTGCTGTCGAAGAAAGACCTGGGCGACCGTCTGGGACGCGGTGGTGTCACCCACGTTCTGGCCGCTGAGGAGCATGTCCCGAAATTTGAGGGGGTCGCCGACGGGCTTACCTGCATTGTCGCCGGTGAATCGACCGGGGACTGGGTTTCTTACGAGGGCTCGCATCAGACCGCTGTCACCTTTGAGCCGGACGGTGTCACCCGCGCCACCGATCCGCTGCTGCTGTATTTCACATCGGGCACCACGTCCCAGCCCAAGCTGGTTCTGCATACTCACCAGAGCTACCCGGTGGGCTCGTTGTCGACCATGTACTGGCTTGGCCTGCAGCCGGACGATATCCATTTCAACATCAGCTCGCCGGGCTGGGCCAAGCACGCCTGGTCCAATCTGTTCGCACCCTGGGACGCCGGCTGCACGGTGTTCATCTATCGCCAGCCTCGCTTTGAAGCGCCCGCCACGCTGCAGGTCATTGCCGACAAGGGCGTGACCAGCCTGTGCGCGCCGCCCACCGTCTGGCGCATGCTGATTCAGGAGGATCTCGCGGCCTATGATGTGAAGCTGAGAAGCCTGGTTGGTGCCGGCGAGCCGCTCAACCCGGAGGTGATCGCGCGGGTCGCGAAGCATTGGGGGCTCCGCATCCGGGACGGCTACGGCCAGACCGAGACCACGGCCCAGATCGGTAACCCGCCGGCACAGCCGATGAAGTCCGGTTCCATGGGTCGACCGTTGCCCGGCTACAAGATCGCCCTGCTTGATGTGAACGACAACGAAGGCAGCGAAGGCGAGATTGCGATCGATGTGCGCCAGCAGCGTCCGCTGGGGCTGATGCAGGAGTACCGTGACGATCCGGAGCGTATGGCAAAGGCACTGCACGACGGCTTTTATCGCACCGGCGATGTGGCCAGCCGCGACGAGGATGGCTACTACTGGTACGTCGGTCGCGCTGACGATGTGTTCAAAAGTTCGGACTACCGGGTCAGCCCGTTTGAGCTGGAGTCCATTCTCATTGAGCACGAATCCGTGGCCGAGGCGGCGATCGTGCCGGCGCCCGATGAGCTGCGGCTGAATGTCCCCAAGGCCTACGTGGTGCTGCGACGGGGGCACGAGCCGGGTCCTGAGGCGGCGAAAGCCTTGTTCGCATTTGCCCGCGACCGGATGCCGGCGTACATGCGGATTCGCGAGCTGGAGTTCGCTGAGCTGCCCAAAACCATCTCCGGCAAGATTCGTCGGGTGGAATTACGCGCCCATGCGGCCAGCGGAGAGCGGAGCGACTATGC
>JAWVWU010000623.1:0-1826 GCA_033723595.1 Marinobacter sp.
CCTACTGGATGGCGGACCCGCCGCTGGCGGCCTGGGACAATGCCGTGCCCACGGGGGGGTGGTAATACAGAGAGTACAGTGCACGATCAAGCACGGCCTGACCGTTCCAGGCCGGCGTGTGGTTAACCATGCCGACAATGGCCCAGGTGGTCTGGGATTTGTCACGGGTAAAGCCGGCAATCGCCCGAACACCCTGCAACGAGCCTGTCTTGATCCGGCCTTCTCCTTCCAGATCGGTGTCGCGCAGGCGTCGCACCATGGTGCCATCGGTGGCGATCAGCGGCAGTGACGACATCAGGTCGGCGGCGTATCGGCTGTTCCAGGCATGCTGGAGAATCTTCGCCGTCTGCCGTGAGGTCATCCGGCCATACCGGCTCAGACCGGCACCATTATCAATCACCATGCCACGCGTATTGATGCCTTTACTGGCCAGCCAGTCGTAGATGCGGTGGATGCCGGCCACCCGGTCGTCGCCGTCGTCCGGTTTACGGTTCTCTGCACCAATGGTCAGGAGCAACTGGCGCGCCATGACGTTGTTGCTCCACTTGTTAATGTCACGAACCATGGTCACCAGGTCCGGTGAGGTGGTCTGCATCACCAGACGGGCCTCTTCGGGCGTTTCTGCCAGCCGGTTGCCGCCGGTAATAGTGCCGCCCATGCCGCGCCAGAGCGAGCGGATCAGCTCGGCACTGTAGCGACTCTGAGGCAGCAGCGACAGATATTCGGATGTGCGACAGCCTCGTGGCAACTCGCCGGTCACCCGGACGCTGATCGGTCCGTCATCATGAAATACCGGTTGCCACTGAAAACGATGATGCGACGGGCAGGGCGCTTCCGCCGTCGCGACGACCCGGTTATCAATCTGGATGCCATCGATGGCAGGCGTGGTCCATGCCTGCGTGCCCCGTTCGTCGGCCCTGACCTCGAAATGCAGCAGGTTGTAGTTGCTCAGGTAGGCCGAGGGCTTGACCAGAAACGGCGCGTAAGGGTTGTCTCCGTTGTCGTCAAACGTGGGCAGGCCATCGGGCAAATGAAAGTAGCTTCCGTCGAGCACCAGGTCCCCGTTGATGGTGTCGATGCCCATGTCCCGGAGTTCATGAATGGTGCTCCAGAGCCGCTCCAGGCTGAGCTTGGGGTCACCGCCGAAGCGCACGTACAGGTTGCCGTTGAGTGTGCTGCCGCTGAGCTCGCCGTCGGTATAGAAGCGGGTATCCCAGCGGAAGGAGGGCCCCAGGATTTCGAGAGCCGCATAGGTGGTGATCAGTTTCATGATCGAACCGGGGCTCATGGGGACGTCTGCATTAATGTACTGCTCGATGCCGGGGCCGTTCAGCGGAATGGCCGTAAGGCTCAGGGCATTGTTGTCGGAGAGGGTTTTGGTCGCATAGGTCTGCAGTTCGGAACTCCAGTTTGCCGGACTCCCCACCGCGCCCTGCGCGTCGGCGCGCGGAGTCGTTACGCCCAGCACCAGAGCACAGATTGCCGTCATGGTGGCCAGCAGGGTGTTGCGACGGGCGCAGGACCCTGGCATCGGGAGCGGGCGACGGTGCAGCATAATAGAGGTATCCAGAAATCGACCAGTGTGAATTAACAATAGCTCATCTTTGCTTCTTTAACTATGTGGAAAAGCTCTACATGACGTTAAAAAATGCCAGTAGAGTCATTGTTTACAGGGGGTTTTTGTGACAGCTTGTAAGCCCTTCGAAGAATCAATAGCTTACCGGAAAGCGTGGCAGAGATGCTGCGGCTTCCGAATCTGACCGTGTTGGCCGGCCCGGCCGCCAGGAGGAAAGTGTCTTGAAAAAACAGGTTGAGCATACGGCGAA
>JAWVWU010000624.1:0-1821 GCA_033723595.1 Marinobacter sp.
ACGATCACCGGCTGATCTGCCCGGTCTGATGCTGTCGCATTATTCATATCGCAGGGCCTCCGCCGGATCGACACGGGACGCGCGCCAGGCCGGATAAATGGTCGCCAGCAGACTCATGGCCATACCGGCACCGGTGATGATGTAGACATCTTCCCACTGCAACTGGGAGGGCAGATAGCTGATGAAGTAGACATCAGAACTGAGGAACTGATGGCCCAGCACGGACTCCAGCCAACTGATGGCGGCGCTGATGTTTTCTGCTCCGAGTATGCCCAGACCCATGCCAATCAGCGTTCCGAATATCCCGATAACAGCACCCTGCACGATAAAGATCCGCATAATCCGACCCGGCGTGGCACCCATGGTCCGCAGAATCGCAATGTCTGCGGTTTTATCGGTCACGACCATCACCAGCGTGGAGACAATGTTGAAGGCCGCAACCGCAACGATGAACATCAAAAGCAGGCCGATCATGGTTTTTTCCATCTGAATGGCGGAAAACAGATTGCCCTGGGTGCGTGTCCAGTCCGAGACCAGGTGGCGCCCGCCCAGACTGCGAGCTACCTGGTTGGCCACCTGCGGTGCCTTGAACAGATCCTTGACCAGAAGCCGGACACCCTGGGCCTTGCCTCCAGTGCGCATCAGTTTGGACGCGTCGTCCATGTGGACCAGGGTGTAATTGCTGTCCAGCTCCGCGCCTACGCTGAAAATGCCCTTGACGGTAAACCGTTTCAGGCGCGGCAACACGCCGGCCGGAGTCACGGACGCTTCCGGCATGACCACGGTGACCTTGTCGCCGATCTTGACCCGCAGACTGGACGCCAGGAGCTTGCCAATGATGATGCCGAACTCACCGCTACGCAGATCCGAGAGTTTGCCCGCCACCATGTGCTTGTCGATGATGGAAACCGTGCGTTCCTGATCCGGCAAAATGCCATACAAGGCGATGCCGTGAACGTTACCGGCGCCGGTAATCATGCCCTGCCCCTGAATGAACGGCGCAGCGGCAATCACCTCGGGGTTCTGCGTGGCGATCCGGTCCACCTTCTTCCAGTCGTCCAATAGCTCGTCACCCTGAACCACCGCATGGGGCACCATGCCGAGGATCCGCGTCTTCAATTCATGGTCGAAGCCATTCATCACAGACAGCACAATGATCAGCAGTGCGACACCCAGGGTCAGTCCCATCATGGAGGTCAGGGAAATAAACGAAATGAAGTGATTCCGTCGTTTGGCCGCGGTGTAACGCAAGCCGACAAAAAACGATAACGGTTTGAACATGGGGTGAGACCTGCCGCTTCCCTGTTATCCATTAAACCTCCCGGTCCACACAGGCGCTCGGGAAGCTGCTAATATCGTATTACCCACTCACGGTCGGTGCCGGCTTTCTGAACCGCCACCCATCGTTGTTCGTCAACCTGTCATTCATGGAGCCTGAATGCCTGCTGACCTGTCGCCCGACCCGTCCCGTGAACCCGATCGACGGGACTACTTTCGCATCGATGACTGTATCGGGCTTGAATTCCGTCGCCTGTCGACCGATGCGGTGGACGCGCCCAACCCGTTTGATGACAAGCATCTGGACGGGCTTCGGGGCGAGCTGAACCGGCTGGACCTGGACGTGCGCAACCAACTTGCCAGTCTTGCCGAGCGGGATCGCCTCCTGGCGTCGCTGGTCAAGTCAATCAACGGCAAGGTGGATTTGCTCGCGCGCATTATGGCCTTTGAGCAAAATCCGTTGCAACCGGAGGACTGGCAGCCCGTCACCCTCAGTGAAGGCGGTGTCTCGTTTTCCGCGCCCATCGGCGCCGTTGCGCCGGG
>JAWVWU010000625.1:0-1809 GCA_033723595.1 Marinobacter sp.
AAAGCGCCGTTGGCATGGGCGACGGTGGGCAACGGTTTACTGTTCACCGCACAGATTCCCATCGATGCCGCGGGCGACGTCGTGCCGGGTGGCATTGAGGCACAGACCCGTCAGGTGCTGGCCAATCTGGCGCAAACCCTGCAACGGGCGGGCACTGGCGTCGCCGGTCTGACACAGGTGGTGATTTACGTGACCGATCGCGATCATCTGAGCACCGTGAATCGCCTGTACGCGGATTTTGTCCAGCCGCCCTGGCCGAACCGGGCCGCCATCATCGTGTCCGGCTTTGCGCGTGAGAGCATGTTGGTTGAAATGCTGGCCTACGCCGTTGTGCCCGCCCATAATAAGGCGGACTGAACGCCCCGACCGCCTGTCTGACGGCCGGGCGTTTCTGCCACCAACAACGGGAACACCGGCATGAGCAATCTTTCGAAGTCTGAGTCCGCCACCAGCGGCATGTCCTGGAAGCTGGCCGCTGTCGGCTCGGTCGCATCGGGGCTGGCCGCCGTAATTTCCCTGGGCAAGGTCTCGCCCATTGTGACCGGGCTGATCGTATTGGCGGCCATCGGTTGGGGGTTGACCGCTCGCGACAACCGTCGAGCTGCCCGTGAGGCGGCCAACGAGTCCGAGTAACCCGTCGGCTGCCTGCAAAACGCCCGGCGGTGAGCGCCGGTGTCTGTAATCGTCTGCTAGACTCAGAGTACGTCGTCTTGCAACACAGGTAGTCGGATACATGTCTCATCGTCCCTGGGTTACTGTCGTACTGGCCCTGCTGCTGGTGGTCCTCGCCGCGGCCGGCTTTTTTGTGTATCACTCCCTCGATAGCGATCTCACCCGGCTTCGGCAGCAGAACGACCGGCTGGCAACCCGGGTCGATGAACTGGACCAGGCCAAACAGTCCTTGGACGATCAATTGACGACGGCCCGTCAGCGACTGGCGCAGCGCAAGAGCGGAGCCGACGCGCTGGAATCACAATTAAACGATCTGCGTCAGGCCAAGGCCGCAACGGATGCCGAACTGCAGGTGTCCCGGCAGCAGGTCGATACCCTGACATCAAAACTGGACAGCCGCTCCAAGCAGCTGGAGACGTCCGAGGCCCGGCTCACCTACAGTCAGTCGGCGCTGGCGGCCCAGCAGGCCACGGCTCGGCAATTGACGGATGAGCTGGCCAAGGCCAGACAACGCCTGGCCATGCTCGATCAACAACGCCAGGCCCTTGAAACAGATCTGGCGACCGCCCGGGATCAGAAAACGGCCGCGGACCAGCAGGTTGCACAGCTCAAGACAGAGCTGGACCAGGTGAAGGCTAACCTCGCGCAAGCGGCGCAGGAGCTGGATCAACGCAAGGCCGCGCTCAAGGCGATCTCCGACAAGCGACAGACGGTCGAACAGCAGTATCAGCAGGCCCGCGAACAGCTGGCGTTGCAGGCCTCTCAAAGTCAGAGTGACAGCGAGACCATTGCCGAACTGAAAGCGCGGATGGCACGTGAGCGGGCGGCTACCGATAGTTTGCAGGGCAAATTGCAGGCCCTGAGCCACGACAAGGAGCAACTGGTGTCGCGGCTGGAAGACGGCACCACGGTGATCAAGCTGCCAGAGCAGATCGTGTTTGATTCCGGCTCGGCGAAGATCGGCCGGTCCGGCCGCAAAACCCTGAGGCTCCTGGCCGATGCCCTCGGCAGCTTTCCGGATCACCTGATCAGCGTCCAGGGACACACAGACAGCCGCACGATTTCGCCCGCCTTGCAGGTGCTTTATCCCACCAACTGGGAGCTGTCCACCGCGCGGGCTGCCTCGGCCGTGCGCGT
>JAWVWU010000626.1:0-1808 GCA_033723595.1 Marinobacter sp.
CGACGAGCCCGACAGCCGCAAGTTGGCGATTGCCGCCACCGCCCTGATGGTCCAGCTGTCCCGGGTTGATCGCAATGAGGACGAGCGCGAACTGCAGACCATTGTGGACTGTGCCGTTGAAGCGCACGAAGTCAGCCGGGAGGATGCCCAGGCTATTCTCGACGATGCCCGCAATCGGGCAGACGACGCCACGTCATTGTATGAATTTACCGGCCAGCTGAACGAACTGCTCGACCAGGCCGGCAAACGACGAATTCTGGAGAGTATCTGGCGTGTGGCCTTTGCAGACGGAAGGATCGACAAGTACGAGGAACATATGATCCGGCGTATGGCCGACCTGTTGCATCTCAACCATCGCGAGTACATGGAAAGCCGGTACCGGGCCGAACAACCCCGCTCAACCTGAAGGAATTCTCTATGCTAGCTATTCTGCATCCTGACACCCCGCTGGACAGCGATGCCTACCGTCAGACCATGCATTTTCTGGAGAACCTGCCCGGCGTGTCAGTCAGGGTGCACGAGATTCAGGGCGTCAGTCAGAAACTGACGGAGGTGTATCTGCTGGGCGACACCAAATCCCTGGACCGGGACGAGATTGCCGCCCTGCCCGCGGTGGAACGGGCGATCCGGATCTCCGAGGACTACCGGATCCTGGGTCGTCACCACGACGATCATCGTCAGAATGGTTTCAGCTACAACGGCGTCACCTTCAATCAGCAGAACCTGAATGTGTTTGCCGGCCTGTGCGCCGTCGACACGCCCGAACACGTTGACATCATGATGCGGGCCCTGAGCGAGCATGGCCAGCAGTGTACCCGCATGGGCGCCTACAAACCCCGCACCAACCCTTACTCGTTTCAGGGCCACGGCAGCGCCTGCCTGCCCTGGGTATTTGAAACAGCGGGCAAACATGGCATCAAGGTGATTGCCATGGAAATCACCCACGAGAGCCACATCGAAGAAATTGACCAGTGCCTCGAAAAGCTCGGGCGGCCGACCGGGGTCATGCTGCAGGTCGGCACCCGAAACACCCAGAATTTCGAGCTGCTGAAATCCATCGGTCGTCAGAGCACCTACCCGGTGCTGCTGAAGCGCGGCTTCGGCATCACCCTGAATGAATCCCTGAATGCGGCCGAATACCTGGCCAGCGAGGGCAATGCGAATGTTGTCTTCTGCCTGCGGGGCATGAAAACCGACGCCGGCCAGCCGCATCGGAACATGGTCGATTTTGCCCATGTCTCCACGGTAAAGCGCCTGACCCGTATGCCTGTCTGCATCGACCCGTCCCATTCGGTAGGCAGTCGCGAGCGTGCACCCGACGGCCTGCTGGAGGTGACCCATGCCACCGCACAGGGCGTGATTGCCGGTGCCAACATGGTACTGGCAGACTTTCACCCGCGTCCCGAGAAGGCGCTGGTCGATGGCCCCCAGGCTCTGCTCATGTCAGAGCTACCCGCATTCCTGGCGGACATCCAGCTGTGTCACGACACCTGGCAACAGAGACAACGTCTGTACGCCGACGTACCTCGGACTGAAGCGACATGATTGTATACGGTCATCGAGGCGCCAAGGGCGAAGCTCCGGAGAATACGCTGGCCGGGTTTCGCTATGCCTACGGCAATGGCACCCGTCATTTCGAGCTGGACCTGGTGCTGTCACGGGATGGGCAGCCCGTGGTCATCCATGACCTGACTGTGGACCGCACTACCGGCAAAAGTGCCAGAGTAGCCGAGTGTTCGGCAGCGGATCTGTCAATGATGGACGCCCGCAAGAACACCACGACCTGGCCACGACCAACGGGCATTCCG
>JAWVWU010000627.1:0-1807 GCA_033723595.1 Marinobacter sp.
GCACCTGATTTACCGGGTGTACCACGAAGTCCGGGAAGAGGGGTTCAATATCCACATGCCCAAGGTGGGCGTGATGATTGAAATCCCGGCTGCGGTCTACCAGGTCCGGGAACTGGCCGAGCGCGTCGACTTCCTGTCGGTCGGCTCCAACGACCTGACCCAGTATCTGCTGGCGGTTGATCGCAACAACCCGCGCGTGGCTCAGCTCTACCATTCCTATCATCCGGCGGTACTGCAGGCACTGGTGCGCATTGCCCAGGACGCCCGTGCAGTGGGCAAACCGGTGAGTATTTGCGGTGAGTTGGCCGGTGACCCGGGCGGCGCGGCCCTGCTGATGGCCATGGGTTACGATGCGCTGTCGATGAATGCCGCCAGTCTGCCCAAGGTCAAATCGGTGATTCGCAGCATCAGCCACGAGTGGGCGTGCAGCCTGTTGGATGACGTGCTCCTGCTGGACTCGCCCCATGTGATCAAGAGCTGTGTTGACCTGGCGCTGCGCAGTGCGGGCTTTGGTCGCTACCTGCGTCCACGGCGGGCGTCATCAGCGGAAGAAAAGCTCAGTCAGTCGTCTTAATGGAATCAGGTCCCCGGTCAGGGGACTAGTGTGATGACTCTAAAAAAGCCGTTTAGGCTGGAGTCCAATACACCTTCGGGAAAGCGGGCGGCCTATGACAGTAGCACGCACAGACATCAAACCCCGGCCCCGCATCGGGCTGGCCCTCGGGGGCGGTGGGCCACTGGGCGGCATATACGAAATCGGGGCCCTGCGCGCGCTGGATGAGGCGCTTGATGGGCTGGATTTCAACGATCTTGATGTCTACGTCGGGGTCAATGCCGGATCGTTTGCGGCGGCCAACCTGGCCAATCAGGTCACGACTGCCCAGTTGTGTCGCATCTTCGTGCGCAACGAAGCCGAAGTGCATCCGTTCCACCCGGAAGTCTTTTACCGACCGGCGTTCCGGGAGATGGGGAGCCGCCTGCTGGCGATCCCCGGGCTCATGGCCAGTGCCATCAGCCGGTTCGTAAATAACCCCTACGACCAGAGTTTTCTCGAGGCCCTTACCATTCTGGCGCAGGCGGCCCCCGCCGGTCTGTTCGATAATTTTGGCCTGCACGACTACCTCAAACGCGCGTTCAGCATGCTGGGGCGCACCAATGATTTTCGCCAGTTGAAGCGTAGCCTCTACATTGTGGCGGCTGATGTGGAAAGCACCGAGGCGGTGTGTTTTGGCGCCCCCGGGTTTGATCATGTACCGATTTCCCGGGCGATACAGGCCAGCACGGCCTCGCCGGGACTGTATGTGCCGGTCGAGATTGACGGTCGCTACTATGTGGACGGCACTCTGCGCAAAGGACTGCATGCGTCGGTGGCCTTTGAAGACGGCGCGGATCTTGTGTTTGCGGTGAATCCCCAGGTACCGATCGATGCCAGCGCAGCGGTGCGCTCAGGCTCAATGGAACCCGGTGAGCTGACCCGCTCGGGCATGCCGAATTTGTTGTCGCAGATGTTCCGGACAATGGTTTATTCCCGGATGCAGTCGGGGATCGCCCAGTACGCCCGGGACTATCCGGACAAGGACATCCTGTTGTTCGAGCCGACCCGGGACGACGCCAAGCTGTTTTTTGCCAACGTATTCAGTTTCCAGTCCCGTCGAATGGTGTGTGAGCACGCCTATCAGATGACTCGCCGGGATTTGCTCAACCGCGCCGATGAACTCGAGCCGATACTGGCCCGTTACGGTATCCGTCTGCGTCGCGACCGCCTGGAGGACGAACAGCGCACGATCAGCACCAGTCTTTATGGCGA
>JAWVWU010000628.1:0-1802 GCA_033723595.1 Marinobacter sp.
GACACTGGACCGCCGGGTGATTCTGGCCAGCAAGACCAGCGCGCCGACGCTTAGCTGAACCATCACCATGGCCTCGTCCTCATCCGGCGCCAACCGGGTAACGGTGGCCTTGAGCCGGTTCAGAATACTGGTATCGTCGTGGGCCGACCGGGTCAGGCTGACGTCGCGGGCCAGAATCCGAACCCGGATATGTGAGCCGGGTTGATCGCCGTTATCCCGCAACCAGAGCTCGCCCCCTGAGAAGCGCGCCTTCACCAGGTGCCATTGCGGATCACGGCTGACGATCTCGGCGGTCGCGACCGTTCCCGCATCGTCACCCAGCCGGATCGGCAGATCGACTCGTGATAGAACCTCTGTCAGGGGGCCCTGGGCGACCGAACGGCCGTTATCCATCACCACCAGGTGGTCGGCCAGGCGTGCAACCTCATCGGCCGAGTGGGTAACGTACAGAACGGGGATGTCCAGGTCGTCCCGCAGCCGTTCCAGGTAAGGCAGGATGTCCCGTTTACGGGCATCATCCAGCGCTGCCAGGGGTTCGTCCATCAACAACAACCGGGGCTGAATCAGGATTGCCCGGGCAATCGCCACACGCTGCCGCTCACCGCCGGATAACGCGTCGGGCGTCCGATCAAGCAGGTGACCGATGCCCATCAGCGCTACCGCGTGATCATAGGCAACCCGGGATGGCGTTGATGAGGCTCGCCTGATCCCGTACGCCAGGTTCTTGCCGGCGCTCAGGTGCGGCAGCAGACTGGCCTCCTGAAACACATAGCCCAGAGATCGATGATGGGTGGGGCGCCAGTACGCAGCGGATTGCCAGACCTGCCCGTTCACGTCAAGCTGGCCTTCATCGGCCCGCAGCAAACCTGCCACACAGCGAAGCAGGGTGGTTTTACCGGAGCCGGACGGGCCAAATACAGCCGATACCCCCGTGGCGGGCAACCTCAGGTCCACATCAAGCGAGAAGCCGGGCGACTGATCGGCAACCGATGCAGTGAAGCCGTGTCGAAAGCGCAGATTAATGGATGCCATGCGAGCCTCTTTCAACCACCATAGGTCAGGCCCGATGAGCGATGCCGTGCCTGAAACCGGTACAGGGCCACCAGCGTTACAAACGAGAACAGCACCATGATCGCCGCAAGCCAGTGGGCACTGGCGTAATCAAGCGCTTCCACGTGATCGTACATCTGGACTGACACGACGCGGGTCGCCCCCGGAATGTTGCCACCAATCATCAGCACCACACCGAACTCGCCAACGGTATGCGCGAACCCCAGTACAATCGCAGTCAGAAATCCGGGGCGTGCCAGCGGCAGCACCACGGAAAAGAACCGGTCGACAGGCCCGGCACCCAATGTAGCCGCCACTTCCAGCGGCCTTGGGCCGATTGCCTCCATGGCGTTCTGGATCGGCTGAACAACGAACGGCATTGAATAGAGCACCGACGCCACCACCAGACCACCAAAGGTAAAGGGCAGGGTGCCCAGCCCGATCGCCTGGGTGAATTGCCCGATCCAGCCGTGCGGACCCATGGCCATCAACAGGTAAAACCCCAGTACCGTCGGTGGCAAAACCAGCGGCAGGGCGACGATAGCGGCAACGGGACCCTTCAGCCTTGAACGTGTCGTCGCAAGCCACCACGCTATGGGCGTGCCGACGATCAGCAAGACCACCGTCACAACAGCGGCAAGTTCCAGCGTCAGGCTGATGGCAGACAGGTCGGCTTCGGAAAGTCCCATGGTTCAGTTGCCCCGGTCAGTCGGCCGTTGGCGGTAAGGAGTAACCGAATGACCGGATAATCC
>JAWVWU010000629.1:0-1800 GCA_033723595.1 Marinobacter sp.
AACGCCACTGGTTGTCCCCCCTCGTCACCTTATTTAAGCCGCACTGCGGCACCACGTCAGGCCACATTGTGACCGATTCGCCGGGTTTTCGCAGTGATCGCGCATTCTGTGCTGGAAAACCAGCTAAACTTCGGTTTTCCGGATTGTCATTCCGAAGAAAAAACAGGCGTTGCTGGGGCTTTTTGAGCGCTGTCGCCGTCTTCAGAACAGGAGCTTTATAAGATGGATCTGATCTGCTGGTGTGGCAGTCGTTACTGGCAGGCCATGGTTCGCTGCCTTGGCGTGACACTACTGGGGCTGGCCGTAGGCACGCCGGCTCTGAACGCGGCCGAGGTCCGCAAACCCGACCCGGACGAGCCCGCCAAGGACTATGTCCTGTGGTATCGCAACTACGACAGCCCGCCGGTAATCGCGCTGGTCAGGCTGGCACTGGATGAGACCCCTGAATACGGGCCCTATACGATCAGTCGCAGTGTGGTGATGGGCCAGGGACGCGCGGTCCGGGAACTGTCCGAGAGTCACAGGGATTTTGTCACGATCGCCAACGTTGCCACCTCACTGGACCGGGAGCGCGACCTGATGGCGATTCCCATCCCGATTGATGGCGGGTTGCTCGGTTTTCGTGTGTGCGTGATCAAAAAAGCCAATCAGGCCAAATTCAGGGGCATTCAGTCACTGGACGATCTCACCCGACGGGGCATCCGCATCGGTCAGGGTCGTCACTGGCCGGATACGTCTATCCTGCGGGCCAATGGTGTGGAGGTCATTGCCAATACCCGCTTTGAAACACTGTTCAGGATGCTTGAGAACGACCGCTTCGACTGTTTTGCCCGGGGCGTCAATGAAGTGCTGTTCGATCTGGACGATATCAAGGACTCGAACCTGATGATCGAGCCGAATCTTCTGATCGCCTACCCGATGCCGTCCTACTTCTTCGTTGCACCGGACGACCAGGAGACGGCCATGAGAATTCAGCTGGGCATGGAGCGCGCCATACGGGATGGTCGTTTCGCCAGGTATCTGAAACGCTTTTACCTGGTGGCTGTCAACTCGCTCAACCTCGAGCACCGGACTGTGCTCGTACTCAATAATCCCCTGCTGTCAGACGAATCCAGAGACATTGGTCGCAAGGCCCTGTCGACGCTGAAGCAGCGAATAAACGGCGTTCGCTGAGCCCCGGGGCGTCAGACCCGGAACCGCTCCACGTTGTGCGCCAGTGACCGGCCGACGGTTTCGATCTGACCGCTGTAGACGTCGTTTTCACTTGCCGCGGCTGCGGCCTCCTGGCTCTGGTCGGCGATCCGGGTGATGGACGCGTTAAGCTCCTCGGTGACCGACGTCTGCTCCTCGGACGCGGTGGCAATCTGGGTCGTCATCTCGCTGATCGAGGTAATCGCTGAGGCAATACGATTGAGCATATCCATGGCGTCCTGGGCTTTCTCCATACTGACATTGGACACCGCCGTTGACGCCTGCATGACTTCCACCGCATCGTTTGCGCCCTTCTGCAGTCGCTCGATCATGTTGTTGATCTCTTCCGTGCTGTCCTGTGTCCGTCGCGCCAGATTACGCACTTCATCCGCCACAACCGCAAAGCCACGACCCGCCTCCCCGGCCCTCGCGGCCTCGATGGCGGCATTCAGCGCAAGGAGGTTGGTTTGTTCGGCGATACCTTTGATGACCTCCAGAACAGAGGTGATCGACGTCACGTCCTTGCCCAGGTTGTCGATGACTCCGGCGGCGGATGTAATCTCCCCGGACAGTCGTTGCACGGCATCCCGTGAGGCCGTCACGGTACCG
>JAWVWU010000630.1:0-1799 GCA_033723595.1 Marinobacter sp.
CGACGGCCGTCCACTGGGCATGGTGTTCGATCAGCACGGCAACCTGATTGTGGCGGACGCCGTTCGGGGTCTGCTTCAAGTGACCCCCCAGGGTCGGGTTGAGGTGCTGACCCGGGAATCGGAAGGCTTGCCCTTCCACTTTACCGACGATGTGGCGGTCGCGCCGGACGGACGTATCTACTTTACCGATGCCAGTTCGCGCTTTGGCCCGGCCCAGTATCGACTGGATCTTCTGGAAATGCGTCCCCACGCCCGACTGTTACGGTATGACCCGGGTACCGGAAAAACCGAAACCCTGATGGCCAACCTGTACTTTGCCAACGGCGTTGCGGTGGCGCCGGATGGCAAGTCCCTGCTGGTCAACGAGACCTGGAAATACCGTATTCTGAGATATTGGCTCGACGGCCCCAAAGCCGGCCAGGCCGATGTATTTGCCAGCAATCTGCCCGGCTTTCCGGACAATCTCGCGGTCGACAGCGCCGGGCGTTATTGGGTGGCCTTTCCCACGCTGCGCAACGGCGAAGTGGACACCCTGCATCATCAGCCCTGGCTCAAGGATCTGGTTGCCAAACTGCCGGAGAGTCTGCAGCCGGCCGTCCGGGAGTATGGGCTGGTGGTCGCTTACGACGACACCGGCAAGGCCTTGCTGAGTCTTCATGACACCACCGGCACCCACCTCAAGGACATTACCTCGGTTAATCCGGTGAAAGGTGTCTTGTACTTTGGTTCACTACACAATGACCGGATCGGGCGGTTACCGTTAAAGGCCATTCCCGGATTTGGAGACCTTCAACCATGAGCCATCAGCCTGCCCATGAGGCAGAGTGGGAATTTCCCGATCCTTTCGTGCTGGACATAACCGTGCAACCGGACGACACCGATCGCCTCGGGCATGCCAACAATGTTGTGTATGTCCGCTGGCTGGAAGAGGTGAGCTGGGCCCACATTGAAAGTCTGGGTATGACCTGGGAGCGGCATCAGGCGACCGGCAAGGCGATGGCGATAACGCGTACCGAAATCGACTATCTGGCGGCAGCCAATGCCGGCGATCACCTGCTGCTGGGCACCTGGCTGACCGGATTTGACGGGCGTTTCCGCTCATCGCGGCATTTCCAGCTGGTGCGTCCGGCAGACGGCCGGACCCTGATGCGGGCGGTGTCCAACCACGCCTGCGTCGACCTCAAAACCCAGCGGCCCACCCGGGTGCCGGCGGAGTACGGGGAGATACTCGGCGGCGCCGTTATCGACATCACGGCCGGTTAGCGAGGCGGCCGGACGGTGCAACCCTCGCGCACCGGGTTTTCTGCTAATCTCTGGAAAGGTAGCGGCCAGATTCCCGAGCCCGAACGGCAATGACTGACAGGGAGAGCACCATGGACACTGTGATGCGTCGTATCGTGTTTGACCGGTTCGGGGACGCTGACGTCCTGCGCCTGGACCAGGCCGACGTTCCCCGACCCGGTGACGGCCAGGTGTGCGTTCGTGTGGTGGGCGCCGGCCTCAATCCCATCGACTGGAAAACACGACAGGGTCTGGGGTTTGCCGCCCTGCAGATTCAGGACTCATTGCCCTGGACGCCAGGGTTCGAGCTCGGCGGTGAGGTCGTAGCGGTTGGCGACCAGGTGTCCACGCTCAGTCCCGGCGACCGTGTCATGGGGCTGGTCGGTTTTCCCGACACGGGCGGTTGCTATGCCGAATACGCGCTGGCGCGGGCCGATGAGCTGGTCATCGTGCCGGATGAACTTGATCTGCTCAGTGCCGGCGGCCTGCCGCTGGCCGCGCTGACCGCCTGGCAGGCG
>JAWVWU010000631.1:0-1799 GCA_033723595.1 Marinobacter sp.
ACCGGATGGACGTTGCGCAACACAGCTCAGGCAAGGATGCCGGCCCGGGTCTGGCCTTTCCAGACCCGACGAAGCCGGATGGCCGGCCACCGGCGACTCGGGCCTTGCCGGCACAACCCGCTTACCGGGCGGGATACGGAATGCCCGCCGACGTCAGCCAGGTGCGGGTATCAAAATCGACGTACAGCGAACCGGCGACCGCCTGATAGATGCCTGCGTCCTTGAGCTTGATCAGTTGCTCGGACAGGGCAGAGAGAAACGCCCGGTTTTTGTCGGTGTCGTGGCAGGTGATCCGGTCATACCCGACCAGCAGCGGGTGCCCGGGCGCATAGTTGAGGTTATCCAGGTACGGCCTGATGTCCGGGATCGCCGCAATCATCGCGTTGATCCGTCCCAGTCTGAGCATTTCCAGATTCTGCTCGTCGCTGGTTACCCACAGCACACTGTCCAGATCGTCCATAATCTGTCGCAGATAGCTCTCGTGGCCAATCACTCCGCCGACCCGACCCGCCGGCAACTGATCGGTGCTTATAAGGGCCGGTTCACCCTGCCGGGTAAACAGGTAAAAACTGAACTTGCCGAGCGGGAAGCTGGCAATGATGTTATCCCGGCCAAACTCATCCTGTAAGACGTCGGTGAACGAATAGACGCAATCGGCCCTGAGGCGCTCAAATGAGCGAAGGGCCCGCTTGTACGGGTAGAAGTGCTGTTCAACCGAAAACGGAACGGCTTTCAGCGCCTGACTGACAAGGCGCTGATACACCCCGGAACCGTCGGCCTCGAGCAGGCTGGTAATGTGGGGCACGGCCAGCCGGACATCCGCGCCAGCCGCAACAGGAGAAACCACCGACAGCCAGAACACAAGCCATGGCGCCGTCCACGTAACCCATGTCATCTTCATCGACACCGCACCGCTCTCGTCCGCGTGTTGTGCTAACTTTAGCACACTTTAAAAGGCCGTCGTGCAGAGACCGGCTGCCTTGCTGGCCCCGGATCCTTGCGGCAACCGCGGGCCAGTTGACCGGCTACCGGCCTGCCGTCTCTGCATCGGCGCTGACGCGCCAGATTGCATTGCCGACATCGTCCGCGACCAGTAACGCGCCGTCACCCGCAATCGCCACGCCAACAGGTCGTCCCTGAGCCTCATCATCGACCACGAAGCCACCCAGTACCGTTTCCGGCGCCCCGCTCGGCTGGCCGTTCCTGAAGGGTACGAAAATCACTTTATAACCGCTGCGTGGCTCTCGATTCCAGGAGCCGTGCTGGCCGATAAACATGCCGTGAGCAAACCGTTCAGGCAAACGATTACCGAGCGCATTCGTCAGGCCAAGCGAGGCCGTGTGGGATCCGAGTGCATAATCGGGCACTAGCGCCTGAGCCACCAGGGCGGGATTTTGTGGCTCCACCCGGGTGTCCACATGCTGGCCGTAATAGCTGAAGGGCCAGCCGTAAAAGCCACCCTCTTTTACCGAGGTCATGTAATCCGGCACCAGGTTGTCACCCAGTTCGTCCCGTTCATTGACCGCCACCCACAGGGCGCCGGTTTCCGGCTGCCACGCCATGCCAACCGGGTTGCGCAAGCCGGTCGCATAAACATGATGTTCACCGGTTGCGGCATCAATAGCCCAGATTGCGGCCCGGCCCGCTTCCTTGTCCAAGCCGTTCTCCGCAATGTTGCTGTTGGAGCCGACCGCCGCATACAGGGTCTTGCCATCCGGCGACGCAATCAGGTTTTTGGTCCAGTGATGATTAATGGACCCGGCCGGCAACTCCGCCAGGGTCTCGCCTTTGGCGGTAAT
>JAWVWU010000632.1:0-1790 GCA_033723595.1 Marinobacter sp.
GGAAACCACCGAGGTGACCCCCAGTGAGGCGTTCTGCCGCCACGCCCGCACATTCTGGCATTTCATTGCCGGTGGCGATGCCAATGCCGGCGCCCTGGGTGAGGCATCTGTTCCCGCCCTGGTCATGGACCTGCTGTCATCCATTGTGTCAGGCGAAATTGATGCGGACCGGGCGGATTACATGCTGCGGGACGGATTTCACTCATCGGTCACCATCGGCGGCTTCAACCTTGACCACCTGCTGAGCAACCTGCGGTTTGGCTGGGATGTGGCGCAACCCTGGATGGGGCTCGCTATTACCCAGAAGGGTCTGGGCGCGCTGGAGGACTTTGTTTACAGTCGCCATCAGATGTACCGCAAGGTCTACGCCCACAAGACGGCGCTGGGTTTTGACTGGGTGCTGCGAGAGGCCATCAACGAGGTCCTCGATGACCCGGAGACCTTTGACTGGGTGGACACCTGCCTGAGCAACATGGACTATTTCGCCGAACTGACCGACAGCTTTTTCTGGGAGGCATTCCGCCGGGTCGCCCGCAAGCGCCCGCACAGCTACTCGAAGTGCATCGTCGACCGGGTCAAGCTGGATCACTTGGATACCCGCGACAATCTCGACCGGACCGCCATCGATGCCCATTGCCACTATCTGGCGGGCGCCCTGACCCTGGAACTCGACGAGGTAGTTACCTGCTCCATGCGCGCGCGGTTTTCCAACATCCAGGACAACTTCAACGGCATCAAGGTACTGGTCCGCGATCCGGTGACCCGTACCCGCTCACTCCGAAAGATCACGGACGTCAGTGCCTTCTTCAGTAAATTCGGTGACGGCACCATCACCCATTTCTATCGGCGTCCCCTTCAGGTGCGCGTCCCCCTGCCGGGAGACACACAAGGGCCGCTGCAGGAATGACGCGGCGAAACCCGGTCTGAGCCGGCCGGGCGATCAGGTCACCTGTTCAGGGCCGGATGCGATCACCCCCGTGGCCAGCCAGTGGTCGAACAGACTCTGGGCGCTGTCAAAGGCGCCCTCGACCCGACCACCTGTCAACCAGTCGCCGATCACGGCCAACCGGTCATTGGCAAACCAGTGGTGACCCTGTCGGGACTGTCGGCTTGACTTGGCGTACAGCCAGCGATGAATGAGCGTGTCGGCCGGGGCCTGAGTGATGCCGGTTGCCGCCCGAAAGTCCGCCAGTAATGCGGCAGCTGCGTCTTCCGGCTGGTCATCACGGTGTTCAGCGGACCAGCCGGGTTGTCCGTGGAGCACCCACCATTCCCCGTCCGCCTGACGGCCAGGTTTACTGCTGTCATTGCCCGCCCACTGAAGTGCCGGCAGGCGTGCCTGAAAGCCATCGTAGTCCAGTCCCAATGGCTCACTGAAATAAGCCGCCACGGCCCAACAGGGGTGCATCTCGGCAACGTCGCCGGCAAGCTGGTCCGCCAGTTCCGGCCGATCACTGGCCATCAGCAGGTCCCGGCTCTGGGCCGGAGGCAGGGTCAATACGACCGCATCGAACTCACCGCGATCAACGCTGGCCGTATCGACAACCCGCCAGCCCGAGTCCACAGCCGCCAGTCGTTCGACCCGCACGTTGTTCTGAACGGTCAGATGGGCAGCTAACCCCCGTGAGATGGCGGTCATGCGAGGGACACCGACATAGCGGGTCGCCTGACGAAACGGCTCCCAGTCACCGCTCGCAGACTGATAGCGCAGCCGCGCTGACCATTCTGCGTAGGCATCGGTGCCGGCCCATCGATCGATCAGCGACCGGAAGCGGGGGTTGCGCAGCGTA
>JAWVWU010000633.1:0-1789 GCA_033723595.1 Marinobacter sp.
TGCAGAGGCTGGCCCGTAACCAGCCCGAGCCCGTTAACCGGATGCTGGCGAAACTGGCCAGTGAAAGCTGGCGGGTGGTTTTGAATGAGGCCGTGGCCGAGCTGGAGCGGCAGTGGTACCACGACGTCTATCAGCCTTTCCAGCAAACCATCGCGCGGCACTACCCGTTCAGTCAGGGCGCCGGTCGCGACGTGGCATTGCAGGATTTCGAGCGCTTCTTTGGGCCGGACGGCACACTCAATGTGTTTTATAAGGACAATCTGAAGCTGTTTCTCGAAGATCACCCCGAGCATGTTGTCCTGACCACCCGGGCCAGTCTGGTACGTCAGGATGTGATGGACGCGCTGGCGCGGGCCGATAAAATTCGGCAGGCTTTCTTCACCCGAAGCGGAAACCTGGACGTGGAATTTGCGATGGAGCCGCTGAACCTGTCCTCCAACAAGCGCCGAAGCGTGATGAACGTAGACGGCCAACTGGTTGAATTCAGCCACGGACCCCGTCAAAGTATCCCGCTGGTCTGGCCCAACACGCTGCGGGATTCCGCGGAAAGTCGAGTGACCCTGGTGCCCACGGAGGTCAATCGCTCGCCCCGCAGCCTGTCGGAGAACGGACCCTGGGCCCTGTTCCGGTTGCTCAACAAGGCCGATATAACCGGGGTCAGTGCCAGCGCGGTCGACGTGAAGTTTGATCTGGACGACGGAGAGATGAGCTATCGGCTGCATGCCGCCAGTAACACCAATCCGTTTACCCAGCATTTGCTTGCCGGCTACCGGATTCCACGCAGCCTCTATTAAAAAACGGGCAGCCGCGGTCAGGCAGCGGAACCTGCCTGCCATGGATCAGTGACAACAAGGACGATGTCTACATGGGAAAGAAAGTTGTTTTACTCGGTGACCTGGGCATGGACCATGAGGGATTCCCGCCCACGCCGGTCATCGCTGGCAGTACCACGGTTTTGATGGATGGTAAACCGATCGCGAGGGTCGGTGACGCTCTGGCGATCCACTCCAAACCCAAGCATCCACCTCATCCACGGGCCATTGCTGACTGCGAGCCGACGGTACTGGTGGATGGTAAACCGGTGGCGCTGACCGGCCATGCCGTTACCTGCGGCGGGACCCTGGTGGGCAGCGGTTCAGGGGAAGTGGGTTAGCGTTTGATAACGCCAGTGGCGGGAATGCGGCTGGCGCAACTGGATGACTATTCAAGGATGAAATCATGCCACAGACCACCGGTCTGCAGTTTACGGCCCGATTGGGCCTGTTACCGGACGATACCCTCGCCGTTGTGGACTTCGAGCTCAGAGAAGGCTTGTCCCGGGCCTTTATCCTCGATCTGAACCTGGCCAGTTCGTTTGCCGGTGTTGAGGCCGACGAGGTGCTCGACCAGTCCGCAGAGCTGTCCATCTGGCAGGATGGCCAGTTGCAGCGCCGGGTTCGGGGCATCGTCCGGTCCTTTGAACGGGGCGACACCGGCCACCGGCGCACCCGCTACACGCTCCAGGTGGTGCCGCCCCTGTGGCGCCTGTCACTGATGCACAACAGCCGCATATTCCAGAGGCAGGATACCCAGGCCATTCTCGCCACGCTGCTGGCAGAACGGGGCATCGTCGATACCGCGTTCCATCTCAAGCGCCCGGTACAAGCGCGGGCATACTGCGTCCAGCACCGGGAGAGCGATTACGACTTTCTCAGCCGCCTGGCCGCCGAAGAAGGCTGGCACCTGCGCACCGATGCGGACAGCGACACCCAGGCGCTGGTCATCGCCGACCATCACCGGGACGCGCCCA
>JAWVWU010000634.1:0-1784 GCA_033723595.1 Marinobacter sp.
CAGTAGCGGATACACACCGAGGCAGGAATTATGATGAGGGTTAGAATGGTCGGCCGGCTTCTCGGCCTTGGTTTTATGACCGCAATGCTGAGCAGTTGCGGTGGCGGTTCCGGTGGCGGGCTTGATTCGACGAGTACCGATGTCAGCGGCACCATCACTATTGAGAGCGGCACCCGGGTGGATTCCGACACCGCAGACGACAGCCGGCTTGGCGTGGCCGTCGAAAACAACAGTCGGACAAGCGCCCAGGATCTGCCCGATGCCAGCATCACCGGCGGTTACCTCAGTGCCACCGGTGGCAGTTATCCGTCTGATGGGTCGTTCAATTTTGTCTATCCGGTTGACAGCCAGGACACCTACAGAATCCTGCTGACGGATGGCAGCCGCGTGGTTGTTCAGCCCTTCCGGTCAGAGGATACCACCGCCGTACCAAACGTCAGCCTGAGTATCCTGAACGCCAGCAACGCCGAGGTATGTAACGGCACCTGCAACGGTGCGGGCTCGTCTGTGTTGTCAGCAACCATCAATAGCGGAAGCACCACGCCGGAGGCTTACACCGTCGCGGTCCATGCGGACAGCGGCGGGCCGTTTCGCTATGTACTGACGGTCACACCGCCGGGCTCGGCGGCCACGTCCCTGAGTGCCGGGTACGATCAGGTAGATTTCGTGCCGGATGAAGCGATTGTAAGCATGGATGCCGGCGCCGGCGGTCAATCCGGAGCGTCCGCTATGACACAGGCTCTGGGTGTCGCCACTGCGCGCGCTCTTGGCCATGGCCTCTGGCAATTGAGCAGAGTGCCTGCCAGCGTCGCCCGCCCGCTTTCGGGGGCAGCCCGGGCGCAGGCTCAGGTCGATACGCTGGCCTGGATCCGTGATCTGCAGAAACGACCGGACGTGATACTGGCCGAGCCCAACTATTTATATCAGGCCCAGCAAATCACGCCCGATAACGACCCGCTGTATGCGCGCCAGTGGCACTATCCATTGATCAACCTGCCCCTGGCCTGGCAATTGGTGCCCGGCGGCGGCGCCGGCGTTGGCGTGGCCGTGATGGACACCGGGTTGTTCAGCATGACGCCTGCTACCTATGGCAACTGGCACCCGGATCTGAACGCCAATGTCATCGGCTTCGACAGCCAGCGGATTCTGGACTACGTGACCGGCGACCTGGATATCGACAACTCGCCCGGTATTCGGGACAACAACCCCGCAGACCCTGGCGATGGCCAGCCCCAGGCCAGCAGTTTTCATGGCACCCATGTCGCCGGCACCATTGCGGCGGTAGACAACAGCATCGGCGGACTGGGTGTGGCACCATCCGCTACGTTGATTCCGGTGCGGGTGCTGGGTCGCAATGGTACCGGCAGCGGCGCCGACCTGATTGCTGCCCTGAACTGGGCGGCGACCCAGCCGGAAATCGACGTGGTGAATCTGAGCCTCGGTGGGCTGGGGCCGAGTACCGCCCTGAAAAGTGCCATCGATGCAGTGTATAGCCGGGGCAAACTGATCGTGGCAGCGGCGGGAAACCAGGGCACCGATAGCCTCACGTACCCGGCAGCATACAGTAATGTGATTGGGGTAGGCGCGGTGGACGGTGCCGCCACACGGGCGTCCTATTCCAACTATGGCGGCTCCGTTGATCTGGTGGCCCCCGGTGGCGATGCGAGCCGGGATGCCAACCTTGATGGCAACGCGGATGTGGTGATCAGCACCTGGGGTGATGATTCCTCAGGGACGTTCGTGCCGGCCTACGCCGGCCTGCAGGGCACCTCCATGGCTGCGCC
>JAWVWU010000635.1:0-1783 GCA_033723595.1 Marinobacter sp.
CTGTTGCTGGGCTACACCGGGTTACTGTCATTCGGGCACGCCGCCTTTTTCGGCGGCGCGGCCTATGTCACCGGCTATGTCATCAAGGCCTGGGGATTCACGCCGCTGGTAGGCATACTCACCGGCACCGCCTTTACGCTCATACTGGGCTATGCCTTTGGTTACCTCGCGATTCGCCGCCAGGGGATCTATTTCGCCATGGTGACCCTGGCGCTGGCGCAGATCATCTACTTCATGATCCTGCAGCTGCCGTTTACCGGGGGTGAAAACGGCCTGCAGGGCATTCCCCGGGGCCATCTGTTCGGGCTGATCAGCCTGAATGATCCGCTGGCCATGTACTACTTCGTCTTCGCCATCTTCCTGATCGGCTTCCTGATCATCTACCGCACCATCCACTCGCCGTTTGGCGAAGTGTTGCAGGCCATCCGTGAGAACGAACCCCGGGCGCTGTCCCTGGGCTACGACGTGGATCGCTTCAAACTGCTGGCCTTTGTCATATCCGCGACGCTGGCCGGCCTGGCGGGCGCCACCAAGGCGGTGGTATTCCAGTTTGCCTCGCTCACCTCGGCCCACTGGCAGACCTCCGGCGAGGTCATTCTGATGACGCTGGTCGGCGGCCTCGGTACGGTGTTCGGCCCGGTGGTGGGAGCGCTGACCGTCGGTGCATTGAGTCACCAGCTCAGTTCCTTCGGCTCCTGGGTGCAGGTTATCCTGGGGGTCATCTTCGTCATCTGCGTGCTGGTGTTCCGTCGCGGCATCATCGGCGAGCTGGAACGCCTGGTGCGCAAGCGCTGATCGGCCCCGGAAGGACCTGACATGATCATGATTTCCGCCGAAGACATCGCCCGCTCCCTGCCCTGGGAACGGCTGGTGGACCGGCTGGAAGCCACGTTCCTTCAAGGCGTGGAAGCGCCACCGCGCCACCATCACACACTTCATCGTGCCGACGGTGACGCCACCATGCTGCTGATGCCGGCGTGGGAAGACGACGGCTATATCGGCATGAAAATGGTCAACGTCTTTCCCCAGAACGCGCGCGCGGGCTTGCCCGCCATCGCCGGTGTCTACTTGCTGTGCGAGGGGCGGCACGGTCGTCCCCTGGCCTGCATGGATGGCTCCGAACTGACCCGCAGACGCACCGCGGCGGCCTCCGCCCTGGCCGCCCGACGACTGTCCCGCCCCCAGGCGGGTACGTTGCTGATGGTCGGAACCGGGCGCCTGGCCCCGATGCTGATCGAGGCACACGCAGCCGTGCGCCCGATCACCCGGGTGCTGGTCTGGGGTCGGCAGCCGGCCAAGGCTGAAGCCCTTGCCGACCACTATCGCGACCGGTTTACCTGCGAGGTGGTCGAGGACCTTGAGGCCGCCACAGAGTCGGCCGATATCATCAGCTGCGCAACCCTGTCCTGCGAACCGCTGATCCGGGGCGACTGGCTGACCGCTGGCACCCATCTGGATCTGGTCGGAGCCTTTCGCCCCGATATGCGGGAAACGGACGGTGTCTGCTTCCAGCGCAGCGCCGTATTTGTGGATACCTACGCCGGCGCCGAGGGCGAAGCCGGAGATTTACTTCAGGCGGTTCGCGAGGGCTTCTTCGAAACCGGGTCGATTCACGCCGATCTGACGCAGCTGGTTCAGGGCACGCGTCCCGGCCGCACCGACGACCAACAGATTACCCTGTTCAAATCCGTCGGTGCGTCGCTGGAGGATCTGGCCGCCGCCATCGAAGTCTGGAATACCGTCAATACCCGCACCCAGGCCCGCGAACAGCGCCTCTGACCAC
>JAWVWU010000636.1:0-1771 GCA_033723595.1 Marinobacter sp.
CATCATCGAACTGGACGGCAAAATGGCGATGCTGGTCATGCCGGCCACCTGGCGGGTGCGATGGGATCGGCTCAGCGAAGTCCTCGACACGGATTTTGTGCAACTGGCCGATGAACAGGAGTTCGAAGACAGTTTCCCGGACTGCGAGGTCGGCGCCATGCCACCCTTCGGCCACCTGTTCGGCATGTCTGTCTACTGCAGTGAAGCGCTGACGAACGAGCCTGATATTGCGTTTGCGGCCGGCACTCACACCGGTTCCATTCACATGAAAACCCATGACTTCCTGCAACTGGTACAGCCCGTCGTCATCCAGCAAGGCTTCATCAAACCGGGTTCACGCAAGCCAGCCTGGCTGGTAAAGCGGCGCCCGTCGACTCGTCTCGAACCGTCCGGTCTGAACCCCGAACCCGCCTTTCCGTCCACGCTCTTCCCCTCCGGATGATTTGCCAGCCGTTCCCCATCGCGTAAACTGGGGAACCTCTGACAGGAATCCGATATGACACAATCCTTTGACATCGTGGTCGTTGGTGCGGGCATGGTGGGCGCGGCACTGGCCGCCGGCCTCGGTCAGTCAGGCTTCACCGTCGCACTGGTGGATCAGTCCCCGGCTCCAGACGCCACGCTGAACGATGCGCCAGACCTTCGGGTCTCTGCCCTCAGCGCCGGCAGTGAACGCTATCTCAGAAACCTGGGGGCCTGGCCCGCGATGGAGGCCATGCGACTAACACCGTACCGCCGCCTGGCAGTCTGGGATCAGACCCCCTACCCGCTCTCAGGCATTCTGCCACGCCCCGGACACACCACCTTCGATGCCCGGGAAATCGGCCACACGCACCTGGGTCATATCGTGGAAAATCAGGTCACCCAAAAGGCACTCTGGGACGCAGCGACGGCCCGTGACAGCGTGACCGCCTTTGCGGGCCTCAGCGTGGATCGTATTGATACCGGGTCCGAACAGGCAACCGTGACACTGAGCGACGGGGCACAATTGTCCGCCGCCCTGGTGGCCGGTGCCGACGGCGCCCAGTCGCGAGTCCGGACGCTGGCGGGCCTGGGTGTCAGCCGTGACCAGTATGCCCAGCAGGCACTGGTCGCGAGCGTGCGATACACCGGTCAACCCGAGGACATAACCTGGCAGGCGTTCTATCCGAGCGGACCGCGGGCTTTCCTGCCGCTGCACGCCGCCAGCACCGCCAACGAGAGCTGGGCATCGCTGGTCTGGTACGACAGTCCGGCAACTCTGGCCGAACTCAAGGCGCTGCCCGCCGACGCTTTCATCCAGCGGGTGCAGCAGGGCTTTCCCGACACCCTGCCTCCGCTGACCCACGTCGCGGGCCGTGCCAGCTTCCCGATCGCCCGACAACATGCCAATGCGTATGTTCAGGGCCGTATTGTGCTGGTTGGTGATGCGGCCCACACCATCAACCCCCTTGCCGGACAGGGCGTGAACCTCGGCTTCCAGGACGCGCAATGCCTGCAGGCCCTGCTGCGCGAAGCACGCCGGGCCGGCGCCGACCTGGCCAGCGAGCACTGGCTAAGGCAGTATCAACAGCAGCGAATGCCGGCCAATCGTCGGATGATGCTGGCGATGGATGCGTTCTATTACCTGTTCAGCAACCAGGCCCCGCCCCTTCATCTGATCCGTAATGCCGGCCTGGCTCTGGCACAGCGCGTCCCGTTTGCACGCAACCAGGTCGCCCGTTACGCCATGGGCATCGACGATCAGCCCGGCTCCGTCGTCCATCGCCTGCTGGCGTCGCTCCCGAAACCC
>JAWVWU010000637.1:0-1769 GCA_033723595.1 Marinobacter sp.
CCTGCCGACGCCCTGCGCGCCGGAGGAGACGGCCGTCTGGCGCTGGCCAGACGACTGGCATCGATCGCGGCGGCCTTCCTCAACGAACAGTTCATCCATCGCAAGGATGAGATTCTGGCAGAACAGGTATTCCTGCTGGAGGCGCTGCGGGATGAGCGGTTGGCGGCGCTGGCCATCAAGTATCGCACCGCGTGGATCAACGGGCTTGAGCGTGTGTTGCGCCGTCTGCAGTCGCCTGTTCCGCGCCGGGATGCGGGCTTGCTGGTCAGTGTGGTTCTCGGGCTTGGCTATGACGGCATGCTTTACCGGGACGGGTTCCAGCGGGGCAAGCTGGAGCCGACCATCGAACGCCTCGTGTTTCTCGTCATGGACGTGCGGACTGCGGACGAGCACTCGGACCGCCGTGACCCGTGTGAGCAGACGTTGATATGAAATTTCAGATTGGCGGTTGCACCGGGGGTAACTGCTCCGTATAATCCGCTTCCGTTGTCGAGGAGAGCCTGCAAACCAGGCCTCAGACCGACACAGTGTCTTGCGGGAATAGCTCAGTGGTAGAGCACAACCTTGCCAAGGTTGGGGTCGC
The DNA here is from genome assembly GCA_033723595.1 of Marinobacter sp. Taxonomy (GTDB): domain Bacteria; phylum Pseudomonadota; class Gammaproteobacteria; order Pseudomonadales; family Oleiphilaceae; genus Marinobacter. The sequence goes on from JAWVWU010000637.1 coordinate 584, forward strand.
GAGTTCGAATCTCGTTTCCCGCTCCAGATTCCGAAAACCCAGTCATTCGTGACTGGGTTTTTTCGTTTCAGATCTGTCGGAATCGCCGCCCCGTCATCGGCCAATCTGGCGTATACTCGGGCGCACGAATTAGTCTGGCGCTGGAGGTTGCCATGCAGGTGGATTCACTGTTTATCTATCCGGTCAAATCCCTGGCCGGCATCCCGGTGACCAGTCTGGCGCTTGATGCCCGCGGGCCCGAGCACGACCGCCGCTGGATGATCATCGACAACGATGGCAGCTTTGTGACCCAGCGCGATCGGCCGGAACTCGCCCGTATCAGCACGACTCTGACCGACGGCAAGGTCAGCATCGGTATTCCCGGTTTCGGTGACCATCCTTTGCGTGTTTCCGGCGAACAGCGTAATGCCCGCGTCTGGCAGGACTGGGTCCGGGCGTACCGTGCGGAACCCGGGCCGGCCCAGCTCCTGAGTGACTTCTGCGGTCAGTCGCTGGATCTGGTGTACATGCCCGACGACTGCCGTCGAACCGCAGACGCCCAGTACGCAGGGGCTGGCAGGCCGGTCGGGTTCGCAGACGGATTTCCGTTCCTGATTGTAAACCGGGCGTCTCTGGATGAGCTTAACAGTCGTCTTGATCGGCCCGTCGATATCCGTCGGTTCCGTCCCAACATCGTCGTTTCCGGCGCGGAAGCCTGGGCGGAAGACCAGTGGCCCGGGATCATCATCGGGCTGGTCGCGTTCAATCTGGTCAAGCCGTGTTCCCGCTGCCTGATTACCACCGTAGACCCCGATTCCGGCGTTCGCGCTGGCGATTTGCAGCCGCTCAGAACCCTGGGGAGTTATCGCCGGCAAGCCGACGGCGTCATGTTTGGCGTTAATGCCGTTCATCAGGGCACCGGGCCCGTCAAAGCGGGTGACCCTGTGATTGTGGATACAAGAGGAGTGTTTGAGTAATGCCGTTGCTGACCCTTGATAGTTTGTCCCTGGCGTTCGGGCTCCAACCGTTGTTGGACAACGCCTCATTGACGCTTGAAGCCGGGGAGCGGGTCTGCCTGTTGGGGCGTAATGGCGAGGGTAAATCCACCTTGCTGAAGATTGTGACCGGCGAGGTCACCCCGGACGGAGGCCTGGTGCGCCTGGATGACGGCGCGAGATTGGCAGTGCTGCCGCAGAATCTACCCAGC
>JAWVWU010000638.1:0-1766 GCA_033723595.1 Marinobacter sp.
CGAGTCCCGGATCGGCTTGCCCATGTCCAGGGTTTCCAGCAGGGCCAGTTCGTCCTGGTTGGCCAGGATCAGATCTGCAAAACGGATCAGCGTCTGTTTGCGTTCAGCCGGTGCCGTATGCCGCCAGACGCCGGATTCAAAAGCTGCCCGGGCGCAGGCGACGGCTTGATTGGCGTCCTCAGGCCCGCAACTGGCGACCTCGGTCAGCACCTGACCATTGATCGGGCTGATGCAGGCGAACAGGTCGCCCTCGATGGCGTTCTGGTAGTGGCCATTGATGTAGGCCTGGCCGTTAAAGGTCAGGCGATCGGCCAGTTGTTGCCACTGTTCACGGGTTTGGGGTGTTGACATGATCGCCTCGATGTTGAAAAGGGTAGAAGCCGCCCTCGCAGCATAGCAACAAGTACCGATAAGAGCGCAGCTTCCCAGTTTCTTTTTGCTGACATAGACTGGGCGCCTCCCGTTCATGTCAGATCATCACCATGTCGTTTGCCCCTGTTCCTTCGCTTTACGCTGCCACCGCCCATAAGGCGCCACCGCGTCCCCCGCTGAACGGCGAGGTTCGGGCCGATGTCTGCGTTGTCGGCGCCGGCTTTACCGGGCTCTCGACCGCCCTGTTCCTCGCCGAGGCCGGTTTCAGGGTGACCGTGCTGGAGGCTGCCACCGTGGGGTGGGGGGCATCGGGTCGCAATGGCGGGCAGATTGTCAACAGCTACAGTCGGGATCTGGATGCCATTGAGCGGCAGACGGGACCGGCTTCGGTGCAGCTGCTGGCCAGAATGGCATTTGAGGGCGGGCAGATTATCCGTCAGCGGGTCAGCGACTATCGCATCGACTGTGACCTCAAGGACGGCGGCATTTTTGCCGCGCTCACACCGTCGCAATTGCGACACCTTGAGGCCCAGCAGGCCCTCTGGCGCCGGTTCGGCCATGACAACCTCGAGTTGCTGGACAACGCCGCTATCCGGGCCCGAGTGGGGAGTGACCGCTACCTCGGAGGGGCACTGGACCGCACGGGTGGTCATATTCATCCGCTGAATCTGGCGCTGGGCGAGGCCGCGGCCTTCGAATCGCTGGGCGGTGTTATTCACGAGTCGTCGCCGGTCATCGAAATCCGTCCAGGTGAACCGGCCACCGTGCTGACGGCCGCGGGCCAGGTCAGCGCGGACTTCGTGGTGGTGGCGGGCAATGCGTACCTCGGCGGCCTGGTGCCTCAGCTGGGGGCCAAATCCATGCCCTGCGGTTCCCAGATCATTGCAACCGAGCCCCTCGATGCCGATCTGGCCGAGCGCCTGCTGCCGTTCGATGACTGCGTGGAGGACTGTAACTATTTGCTGGACTACTATCGGCTGTCGGCCGATAAACGCCTGATCTACGGTGGCGGAGTGGTTTACGGCGCCCGGGACCCGGCCGATATCGACCGGATCATCCGGCCCAAGATGCTCAGGACATTTCCCGAGCTGGCCGGGGTCAACATCGACTACCGCTGGACCGGAAACTTCCTGCTGACGCTGTCGCGCCTGCCGCAGCTGGGCAGACTGGGCCCTAACATTCTCTATTCCCAGGGCTGTTCGGGTCACGGCGTTACCTTTACCCATGTTGCAGGCCGGGCGCTGGCCCTGGCGATCGGGGGGCAGAGTGATCGCTTCGACGCGTTCGCCAGCCTGCCTCACTATCCGTTCCCGGGCGGGCGCCTGTTGCGGGTGCCGTTCACCGCGCTGGGCGCCTGGTACTACGGGCTCCGGGACCGGCTCGGACTCTGAGCG
>JAWVWU010000639.1:0-1763 GCA_033723595.1 Marinobacter sp.
AACTTCAAGCTAGACAATTACGTCTTTGGCGTCAACGCGAGCGACCTCGGCGCCGAAGAGGCTCAGTCGATCGAAGAGCGCCTGAAGCGGGAAATGCTGGAAATCTTTTACTCCCGCAACGTCGAGTAACCGGTCGCCCGGCAGTCTGGTCTCGGACCCTGCCGGGCTTTCAGTTTTTTCGAACAACTCATCCAGAACTCTTCGATTTCTTCCCTCTCCTGATCGGCGTCTAATAACTTCATACCCTGAACCGCAGGTCTGGAGACACGCCATCATGAAAAACATCCTTGTTATCACCGCCAGTATTTTTGGCCAACACGGTCAGTCGTCACAACTGGTCGATAAAACCCTTGCCAACCTGAAGGCCCAGCATCCTGGCGCCAGCGTGCGCATCCGTGATCTGGCCGCCGACCCGGTGCCTCACCTCGATGAAAGCCGCTTCGGTGCCTTCCTGTCAGCCCATGGCGAACGCTCGACGGGTCAGCAGGCCGTGCTGGACTACTCCGATGCGCTAATACGCGAGCTGGTGGATGCCGACGTGGTTGTGCTTGGCGTTCCGATGTATAACTTCGGTATTCCATCGACCCTGAAAGCCTACTTTGACCACATTGCCCGGGCCGGTGTGACGTTCCGATACACCGAAAATGGGCCGATTGGCCTGCTGGCCGACCGACCGGTCTATGTGCTAGCGGCCCGGGGCGGCCTCTACGCCGGCACGCCCAACGACTCGCAGACGCCTTACATCCGGTCGTTTCTGGGCTTCCTGGGGCTCAAGGACGTGCAGTTCGTGTATGCCGAGGGACTCAACCTCGGCGATGATCACAAGCAGACGGCGCTCGACAAGGCCGCCAATCAGATCGATTCGATAACAGCCTGAGCACCAGGCTAACAGGAGGTGTGATATGACATCGCGCTCAATCAAACGCATTATCCCGGCCATGGAAACGTCCGATGGCGCCGGCGTCCGCATCAAGCGGTCGCTCGGCCAGAGCCAGCACGTGCGGATGGATCCGTTCCTGATGCTTGACGAGTTCGGCTCTGATCAGGCTGCCGACTACATCGCCGGCTTTCCGTCGCACCCGCACCGGGGTTTCGAGACCGTGACCTACATGATCGAAGGCCACATGCTGCACGAGGATCACCTGGGCAACCGGGGTGATCTGAGAAACGGCGGCGTCCAGTGGATGACCGCAGGGCGCGGCATCATCCACTCGGAAATGCCCCAGCAGGAAGAGGGCATCATGCGCGGGTTCCAACTGTGGCTGAACCTGCCGGCCGCTGACAAAATGTGTCCGGCGAGCTACCGCGACATTCAGCCGGAGGATATTCCCGATATTGCCTTCGACGGCGGCCACGTGAAGCTCGTGGCAGGGCACCTGGAACTGGCCGGACAGCGCCATGACGGCGCGGTGACCGGCGGTGCGACGCAACCGCTGTATGCCGACATCCATCTGTCGCCGGCGGCGAGCGTAACGCTGCCGGTCGCGGCGACACACGACGGTCTGGTCTATCTCTACGACGGCGCCGCAACGCTCAACGGTGAGGCGCTCGCACCCAGCTCTGCCAGCGTTCTGTCCGACGGCGATGAGATCAGCCTGACCGCCGGGCAGGCCGGCGCCCGCCTGCTGCTGATTGCCGGCAAACCCATTGGCGAGCCGATCGCGCAATACGGCCCCTTCGTGATGAACACGCGCGAAGAGATCGAGCAGACGTTGCAGGACTACCGGGACGGCCGCCTCACGGCCTGACGTCTGATCACCCTG
>JAWVWU010000640.1:0-1763 GCA_033723595.1 Marinobacter sp.
ACGGGAATCACGCAACTCTCTGGAGCAGGTCAAGTCGGCGATCGTCAACTTCATTGCGTCCCAGTGGAACGAGCAGGAGATACGGCATGTGCCGGATCTGTTGCACAGTATCCGGGGTGGACTGGCACTGGTTCCGCTGGACCGGGTTGCGGACATGCTGACCTCGGCAGAACGGTATGTGACCGACGTGCTGCTGAGCAGCAAGCGGGTACCGGACTGGCAGCAGCTCGATACCCTGGCAGACACCATCACCAGCATAGAGTACTACCTGGAACGCCTGGCCGACGGCATCGAAGACAACGACGCCGTCCTGCAAATTGCCGAAGACAGCCTGGCCAGCCTGGGCTTTCCAGTCGGCGCCGAACCCACCTGGGACGACGAATCCCACACTGAGGTCACAGCCCCCGACGTTGCGATTGAACCCGAACCCAAGCACTCGGATTCGGATCTGCTGGACGACGAAATTCTCGAGATTTTCATCGAGGAAGCCGAGGAGGTTCTGGGAACGATCAACGCTTACTACCCTCGCCTTCGCCAGCATTACGACGATCGCGAAGCGCTGACCGAAGTGCGCCGGGCCTACCACACGCTCAAAGGCAGCGGGCGCCTCGTGGGCGCGACCAGCCTGGGCGAGCTGGCCTGGTCGGTCGAAAATCTGCTGAACCGGGTGATTGACCAGAGCCTGAAGCCCAACGACGATCTGTTTGCGCTGGTCGACGCGGCCAACGAACGCATTCCGTCGCTGATCAGCGAATTCCAGCAGGGCGATGCCAACGGTGAGGTTGCCGACCTCATTGCCCGCGCCGAAGCCATGGCCACTACCCGCAAGACAGGACCGGAAGCGCCAGCGACAGCCGACGAATCGGACGCTACGCCGACCATCGCCACGGCGCCAGAGCCCGAGACATCGGCCTCTGACGACGACAACCTGATCGATGATGAAATTCTTGAAATTTTCATCGAAGAAGCTGGCGAGGTTCTCGACACCATCCGCGAATATCTACCGGCACTGACCCGGCAATACGACGACCGCAGCGCGCTGACCGAAGTACGCCGGGCATTCCACACGCTCAAAGGCAGTGGCCGAATGGTCGGAGCCGATATTGTCGGCGAGCTGGCCTGGTCGGTGGAAAACATGCTCAATCGCGTTATCGACGGCAGCGTGTTCATGAATGACAGCATTGCCTCGCTGCTTGTCGAAGTTACTGATCAACTGCCGGCGCTGGTATCAGAATTCGAGCATCGTCGCGGAAACAGCGTCGACACCTCGGAGCTGGAGGCGCGGGCGCACGCTCTCGCCAATGGCGATATTCCCGACACGCGAGCGATGCCGGAGGCCAACGCCGACGAGTCCGAGCGGGACACCGATGGCACCGATGGCACCGATGGCACCGATGACGATGAAAACCTGGTCGACCCGGTCCTGCTGGAAATTTTTGAGAGCGAGGCCGAAACCCATCTCCAGGCTCTGAATGACTTCCTCAGCGAATCCCAAAACAGGGGCTCTGCCGCCTACACCGACAGCGTCTCGAGAGCGCTGCACACGCTCAAAGGCAGTGCTCACACGGCCGGCATTGAGCCCATTGCAACCGTAATCACGCCGCTGGAAAAATTCGTCAAGGACGCGCGCGCCGAGAACAAGCGCGCAGACCAGGAATCCCTGGCCCTGATCGCAGAGGCTTGCCAGTTTCTGACCCGCGGTCTTGCCCAGATTCGACAGACTCCCCAGGCCAGCCTGGTGGGCAGTGACGATTTCCTGGCCC
>JAWVWU010000641.1:0-1760 GCA_033723595.1 Marinobacter sp.
ATCGGGTTGCCGGCTGGACTCGGCCCAGGCGTCAGCCCGGCGCAGCAGCGCGGTGATGCGCGCAAACAGATGATCCAGGCTCATGTCCTTGGTGACGTAGTCATCCGCCCCCAGGCGCAGACCAAGCACCGAGTCGGCGTCGCTGTCGCGGGCGGTCAGAAAGATCATCGGCAGCGTTGGCGATAGCTGGCGCAGGTCCCGGCACAGATCAAAGCCGCCATCCATCTCATCGCCCAGGCCCACATCAATGATCGCCAGGTCGGGCAGGGCGCCCCTGAGCGCCTGGTACGCAGACTGCCGGTCACCATAGGCGGACACGCGATAGCCCCGGCGCTCGAACGCGTCCCGATAGTTTTCCCGGATGGCGGGTTCGTCTTCAACCAGCGCAATGTGCCGTTTCATGGAACAGTCCGTCCTGAGGTAATGGTCGCGTCTCCAGTGATCAGTTCGGGTATTAAACCACGCCTGTTCCGGCCCGCAAGCGCGTTGCGCGCGATTGCCACAATTGATCATTTTTGGTCGCACAATGGCCGGATTCGGCCACGGGAAAGCCGTTTTGATGTCGTCCAATGAAGCCTACCAGCGACGCATCAAAGTAAGGAACCCTGTTTATGCTGTCTTTTCCTGACCCGGCTTCTCTAACACCGCTCAAATCCGTCTCGTATTGCCGCCATCGACAGGTCCGCTCCGGCCGGCGCAAGGCCTTTCTGGAAGGGGTCAGCCTGTGGCTGGCCGTGCTGTTGTTTCTGGCGATTCAGCCACTCTACGCGCAGGCCGGTGAGGCGGCCGACGGCACCGGCACACTGCGCTATCTCGATGCTTCGGGGCAGCGTCCGGTTACCGCGACGCTGCTGCACACGGACTATCGGGTAACGGTCAGTGGCCTGATTGCCGACACCCGCCTGAAGCAGACCTTTGAGAATACCAGTCAACAGTGGCGTGAGGGTGTTTATGTGTTTCCCCTGCCGGAACATGCCAGCGTTTACGCGCTGACCATGACGACGGGCGACCGGGTTATCCGGGGCGAGGTCCGGCCCCGGCAGGAGGCAAAGGCGCGCTACGAGGCGGCTCGGGATAAGGGGCAACAGGCGGCCCGGGTCGATCAGCAGCGCCCGAATCTGTTCACTACCCATCTGGCCAACATTCCCCCCGGCGAAGCAGTCACGGTCGAGCTGAGCTATCAGCAGGCGGTGCGGTATCAGTCCGGTCAGTTTGAGTTACGACTGCCAACCACGCTCACGCCCCGGTACATGCCCGGGGAGTCGGTGGCCGACCCGGACCGACCGGTCCAGTGGCAGGCTGGCTGGGCCCGTCCCACCAGCGCTGTGCCGGACGCCGACGCCATCAGTCCGTTTACTGTAAAGCCGGACGACGTGGGTGCCCGGAGCCACCGCGCCACCATCGAACTGACCCTGAACGCGGGGCTGCCGATTGGCCAGGTCACCAGCCCCAGCCATGAACTGACCAGCACCTGGCACGGCGACCAGGTGAGCGTCGTTCCCCGGGACGGCGACATTCTGATGGATCGGGATCTGGTAGTGCGGTGGTCGCCAGTGCGCGGTGCAACGCCGTCTGCCGCGGTGTTTCATGAAAACTGGCAGGGTGACGACTACCTGTTGACGCTGTTGGTGCCCGGTCTGGCCAGCCAGGCCCACCTGCCGCGAGAACTCGTTTTCGTCATCGACACCTCAGGGTCCATGGCCGGCGCGTCGATTCGACAGGCCCGGGCATCCCTGCTGCGGGGCCTGGCTACCCTGGGC
>JAWVWU010000642.1:0-1758 GCA_033723595.1 Marinobacter sp.
AGGGTGAGCTGGTCGCACTCAGTCGCCAGACGGTGACGGTTTTCGGTTGAGGGCGCGACTGGCGGCTGTTCAGGCCGCCAGCTCGCATTTGCAGGCGTCAGTAATGATCCGGGCAAAATCTTCCGGGGAGTCTTCCTGCAGAAAATGGCCGCCCCTCAGGGTGATGTGCGGCTGGCCGTAGGCGCCGGGAATGCGGCGCTGCATATGCCTGTCGCCGCCGCGGGTGATCGGGTCGCCGCTGCTGAAACAGGTAATGAACGGTTTCTTCCAGTTTTCCAGAATGTTCCACGCGGCCCGGTTGGCGGCGCTCTCCGGGTCGTCGGGTGAAACCGGCACCAGCTTGGGAAAAGCGCGTGCACCTGCTTTATAGGCGGGTGTCGGGAAAGGGGCGTCGTAGGCGGCCAGTTCTGCTCGGTTGAGCGTCCGGCTGGTGCCCAGCTGGACGATCCGGCTGACCGGGAACCAGGGGCTGTAGCTGGCAAACGCTTTCCAGAGGGTAAACGTGGCCGGCACATGGGAATCGCCGGTGGGCAGCATACCGTTGCCCACGATAATCCGCTCGAAGCGTGCGGCCTGTTCGGCGGCCAGCCGCAGCCCGAGCAGGGAGCCCCAGTTCTGGCAAACCAGTGTGATGTTATCGAGGTCCAGTTCTGCCAGCCAGGTGGTCAGCCAGGTCATATGGCGTTCATAGCTGTAATCGGCGACATTCGCCGGCTTGTCGGATTTGCCAAAACCGATCAGGTCCGGTGCCAGAACCCGATGTCCCGCGGCGGCCACGCGGGGAATGATATGACGGTAAAGGTAAGACCAGGAAGGTTCTCCGTGCAGCATCACGATCGGATGGCTGTTAGCGGGACCTTCATCAACGTAATGCATGCGAAGGCCGGGTTCAACGTCCTGAAAATGCGGTTCAAACGGGTAATCGGGCAGCCCTTTGAAGCGGGCTTCGTCCGTTCTGAGAATACGCATACAATCGACTGTCCTAACTGATTGGGGTGCGTGGTCGGTTAACGACCGGATCTGCTCCAGCATAAATCAGTTAGCGGACGGGGTGTGTTTGGTTTGCGTAACAGTGCGTTGCGCCTTTGCGTCAGGAGGCGATGCGCTGGTTGTGGTCCGTGGCTTTCAGTTCAGCCGCGGCGGTGTCACAGCAGTTGACGGCTCCGCAGTCGTCGGCCGAGCACAGCCCGATGGTCTGGCAATTCTCCGCGTCGACGAAGTCGTCGTTATTATGGAAGATGCGGGCGCGCGACAGGATAGAGCCGCAATGTCCGCACAGGAATGCCGGCGCAGCGCCGGTGGCTGCCAGGGTGGCCTGATAATGCTTGTGTTTACTCATAACGTTCTCCCACGCACGACCTTAGCGGTGGACTGTGACAGTTGTAAGACAACCAAAAACGGTGGTGCGAAATGAACAATACGCGCCCGCCCGCGTGCGGATCATTCGGCAGGCAATGCAGGCGCTTCAGCCGACCGGGAGGGCCTGCTCAATCACCGGAGTCCAGCATGGGGCGCCTGTTGGAGCGTTTGTCATCCCAGTCCAGGCGTTTGGGGTCGTACCAGTCAAGCGCGTCCAGCACTTTGCCCCGGGTTGTTGCCGACAGGGTATGCCAGAGGGCGGAGAAATCTTCGAGGCCCTGTTCCCGCTGGCGTAGCTGTTTGCTGTTCAGCCTGCGCAGAATCAGGGGCAGGTGCAGGGCCTGACCCAGTTGACCCGGCACCAGAACCTCCTGTCCCAGCACTTTTTTACGATGCATG
>JAWVWU010000643.1:0-1748 GCA_033723595.1 Marinobacter sp.
CCGGCCCAGCCGGCCAGCTCATACAAATAGGCGGCACCGGCAGAGCCGGCCGCGCCCCCCAGGAAATAGCAGGTCATGTAGGCCGTTGTGATACGACTGCGGGCCTCAGGGCGAATGCCGTAGATGGCGCTCTGATTGAGAATCTGGGTGCCCTGAACGCCCAGATCAAGCAGGATGATGCCGATGATGATCGCGACCAGGTGATCGGCAAACAGGCCCATCACGGCGAAGGAAAGCGCCACCAGGCTCAGGAAAATACCGGTACCGATCCGCGACACCCCCCGGTCATGGAGGTGACCGGCAAAACTGGCGCACAAGGCCCCGGCCACACCCAACAGGCCGAACAGTCCAATGACCGAGTCCGTAAATTCATACGGCGGCCGGGCGAGCAGGAACGGCATGGTTGTCCAGAATGCACTGAACGCGGCAAACACCATAGCGCCATAAAAAATGCGCCGACGCAGCAGGGCCTCCTCCCGCATCAGTGACAGCACCGACAGCAGCAGACTGCCATACCGCAACCGGGCCTGCCCCGGCTCGCGAGGCAGCATCCGGGACAACATCAGTGCCTGCCCCAGCATCAGGCCCGCCGCAACCCAGTATACGCTCCGCCAGCCCGCCACATCCGCCAATGCACCGGACACCGTGCGGGCCAGCAGGATGCCCAGCAACAGGCCCGTCATGACCCGACCCACGACCCGGCCACGCTCGGATTCCACTGCCAGGTGAGCGGCAAAGGGCACCAGGATCTGCGCCACTACCGCTGTCAATCCGGTTGCCAACGCCGCCATGATGAACAGCTCGATGGTCGGTGATGTGGCCATTCCCACCAGCGCCAGCGAGGTAATCACTGAAATGGCAACAATCAGTCGCCGGCGTTCCAGCAGATCGCCGAGGGGTACCAGCAAGATAAGACCAGCGGCGTAACCCAACTGGGTCATGGTGATGATCAGACCGGCGGTACCACGACTGACGTCGAACTGACGGCTCAGGGTCTCGAGCAGAGGCTGGGCGTAATAGATATTGGCCACGGCCACGCCACAGGCGACCGCCATGATGAACGTCAGCAGACTGTTGGGGCGCAGGTAGTTGCTCGCCGACTCACTGGTCGAACCGGAAGATGAAGACATGACTGGCTATCTCCTTTTATAACACTGCCCCACCGTAAACAGGGTGCAGGGAGGGCCTGAATGAATGAACCGGGCGCTGGCGAACCGCGCAGCAAACAAGGCCTGTGCCGGGAACAAAAGTCGGTTAGCTTTAAACACATTAGGGATCAACGCAATAGCAGGAATCCGAAGCCCTGACCCGGGCAGGCTGTGATAGTCTGTCGTGACTTAACCGAAGGAGATCCACACAATGACGAATCGCGGAACCATGGACACCATGATCATGAACGACGGTGCCGAAATTGGTGTCTACCACGTACAACCCGAGGGTGAACGTCTCGGTGGGCTGGTTCTGATCCAGGAGATTTTTGGCGTTACCGAACACATCCGCAACCTGTGTGACGAATATGCAAAAGAGGGGTTTGAAGTGCTTGCCCCGGCTATTTTCGACCGCGAGGCGCCCGGCCTGCAGGCCCCCTATTCCGACGAGGGTATTCAGCAGGCAATCCACATCGCCCGCAAGCAGCACCCGTTCGATCAGTCGGTACACGATGCGCAGACCTGTATCAACGCTCTGAAAGATGCCGGGCCGGTGTTCATGGTGGGTTATTGCTATGGTGGCTCCGTCTGTTGGGCAGC
>JAWVWU010000644.1:0-1734 GCA_033723595.1 Marinobacter sp.
AAAAATCGGGTGTCGCAACACCCCAGAAGAACCGACCCAGATCCCGCCATGGATTGGCCGTGGTGATGGCCATGTCCGACAGCAGCAGGCAGACTATGGCGACTGCCAGAAACAGCAGACTGACGCGGACGGTGGGGGACAGGGTACGCATGGTCGGGCTCAGTAAAGCGGTGTGATGTCGGATTCGGACAGGCCGTCGCTCGGCGCGTCCAGGGCAATCTGACCGTCCTGAATGCCCACGATCCGGGTGCTGTACCGAAGCGCCAGGTCCACATCGTGCAGCGCGACAACGCTGGTCTCGAAGGATTCGGTCAGCAGGCTCATAACCACATGGGCAAGCGGTCCGTCGAGCGCCGACACCGGTTCATCGGCCAGCAGCACCGCCGCGTTCCGATAAACCGCACGGGCCAGGGCGACACGTTGACGCTGGCCGCCCGAGAGGCTGGCGACGGCAGACCACAGTTTATCCTCAATGCCCAGTTGGCGTAGCAACGGTTGAATCGCCTCCCGGTCACGCTCGAACGGTTTGACCAGGGTCACGAGGTTGTACCAGGTCGAGTGCTGGTCAAGGCGTCCCATGAAAACGTTATGGAAAACCGACAGCGCCCGAACCAGACCCAGCTCCTGGGGAACCATCGCGAACTGGTCGGGCGACTGATCGTAAATCAGCCGTAGTAGAGTGGTTTTACCCGCACCGCTGCGGCCAACCAGCGCAACATGCTCACCCGGCTTTACGGTCAGGGACAGCGGGCCGAGAACCCGCTGCCCGCCGAATGAGGCCGTAAGACCGGCAAGATGAATGGCGGTCATTAATCGAGAATGCCGATCTGCTCAGCAACCTTGCGGATGGGCTCATACGCGTCGTTTGAGACCGGGATGAAACCGGACCGAGGGAAGCTTTCCAGCAGTTTCGGGTCGTTCATATCAAGCAATGCCTTTTTGACCCGGTCCTTGAAACCCTTGCCGAAGCGCTCGTCGACATCACCGCGGATGGTCCACTGGTAATCCGGGTAGGTCGGTGTTTTCCAGATCACCTTGACTTTGTTCGTGTCGATGTTGCCGTCATCCAGTTCTTTCTTCCAGACCTGGAAGTTCAGCGCGCCGACCTGATAGGTGCCGGCCTCAACCAGGCGCAGTGTACGGGTATGGTTGCCGCTGTAGCCAACCCGGGAGAAGATATCGTCCGGCGACTCGTTGAAGGCCTTGCGGAGATAGAACTCAGGCATCAGGCGGCCAGACGTGGAGCCTTTGGAGCCAAAGGTGAAGGTCTTGCCCTTGAGCGCATCACCAAGCTGATCCATGGGTTCAAGCCCCGTGTCCGTGTTGGCAATGAAGTAGGTTTCGAACGCGGAATCCTCGACGCCCTGGGCGAGCGCTTCTGATCCGGGAACCAGGCGACGGGCCTGAACACCCGACAGCCCGCCGAACCAGGCCAGTTGAACCTGGTTGTTGCGGAACGCCGAGATAGCCGCCGCGTACGATTTCACCGGTATATACTTTACATCGACGCCAAGCTGCTCGGACAGATAGTCGGCGACGCCCTGGAAGCGCTCGACCAGTTTGGTCTGGTCCTCATCGGGAATGGCTGTGAATACGAAGGTTTCAGCCAGAGCCGGCGTTGCGGAAGCGGACAGTAGGCACAGAGCCAGTGCGAGTTTTCGAAAGTACTTGGTAACCATGGATGAGTCCCTGCATCAGAGTGGGCAAAAATTCGCGATCGTTTCCAAAGCGAAT
>JAWVWU010000645.1:0-1732 GCA_033723595.1 Marinobacter sp.
ATTGTCCACCTCGCCAAACCGCAGATTCTCGCCGACGAAACCAAGTGGTTCCAGGCGGCTCATCATCAGGGCCTGGCATCCCGCATCATCCGGGGTCACCGAGGGCCGGCGGATCAGGTCGATGGCAAGTTCAAGGGTGGGCGAGAGCGGCATGGGACGGCTTCCAATCAGCTGGGTGAGGTTACGGGGTGGCAAAAAAACGGGCTTATTGGCCACGGAATCCACGAAACGACACGGAAAAATAAAGACAAAAGATAATAATTTTTTGGCCACGGACAACACGGACTGACACGGACGTAAAAAACGCCTTGATGGATGAACCGAACCATGACCTTAGCCTCCGGCATTCGTCACGCGGGCAGCCGATCTGGGGCCACAACATCGTGTCTGAGCGTTTTCTTATTGTTTGTCCGTGTCTGTCCGTGTTGTCCGTGGCAAATAACGCTTTTTATCTGTTTTTTCCGTGTCGTTCCGTGGATTCCGTGGCCAAATTATCAATCAGTTATTCGCATGCAACTGATCGTTCAGTTCAATCGCGGTCTTGTTGGTTTTGCACTCAACGGCGCCGGTCTGGCTGTTGCGGCGGAACAGGAGGTCCGTTTTATTGGCCAGATCCCGCGCCTTGACGATTTCAACCAGGGTGTTGTTTTCGTCCAGTAGCGCCACCTTGGTGCCGGCGGTAATGTACAGGCCGGCTTCCACGGTGCAGCGATCACCCAGCGGAATGCCGATGCCGGAGTTGGCGCCGATCAGGCAGTTTTCACCCACTGCGATGATGATGTTGCCGCCGCCTGAGAGCGTACCCATGGTCGAACAACCACCGCCAAGGTCTGAGCCTTTGCCGACCATCACGCCGGCCGAAATGCGGCCTTCGATCATGCTGGTGCCTTCGGTACCGGCGTTGAAGTTGATGAAGCCCTCATGCATCACGGTGGTGCCTTCGCCCACGTAGGCGCCCAGGCGAACCCGGGCGGTATCGGCAATACGTACACCTTTGGGCACGACGTAGTCGGTCATCTGCGGGAACTTGTCGACGGATTTCACTTCCAGGACGCGTCCGGCAAGCCGGGCCTGGAGCTGGCGTTCCGGCAGTTCCGTCAGGTCGATGGCGCCTTCGTTGGTCCAGGCCAGGTTCGGCAGCAGCCCGAAAATACCGTCCAGCTTGAGGCCGTGGGGCTTGACCAGACGATGGGAGATCAGGTGCAGCTTGAGGTAGACCTCCGGCGTGCTGGCAGCGGTGTCGTCGGACGTGAGCAGGGTAATGGCAACCGGGCGCTGGCTTTCGGCGGCGGCGGCAGCCAGGTGAGCCTGAGCCGTGAGGCCGGCCTGCTCAAACCCGCTCGCGAGCGCGTTCAGTTGCTCTGTCGTGGCGGTCAGTACTTCGTTCTGACCGCTGCAGGTCAGCGTGTTCTGGACAATTTCCAGCAGTTTGGCATCAGGCAGATACACCGGTTGCTGGTAAAACACTTCCAGCCATTGGCCCTGTTTGTTCTGGCTACCGATGCCGATACCAAATGCAAAACTCATGATCATTCTCCCTGGAATTTGACGATTATTGACTGTGTTTAAAAGCGCGCTGCCCAGTCGTCGGCGCTGAAGCCGACGCTGATCTGACCGTCCCGGTCCATCACCGGTCGTTTGATGATGGACGGGTTCTCGAGCATGACCTCGTGGGCCGTTTGGGGCGATAGGGTATCACGAACGCTGTCAGGCAGCTTGCGCCAGGTCGTGC
>JAWVWU010000646.1:0-1724 GCA_033723595.1 Marinobacter sp.
CTACACGCTCTCCGCAACGCCGGTTGCGAACGGCGGGCAGGCCGACGATCCCGAATGCTGGACCATCGCCATTACCCAGATTGGGAAAAGTTCAAAGAACAAAGCCGGGACGGCCAATCCCAGCGGTACCTGCTGGTAACTGATTGACGTCTTAGGGACAGGTGAGCGGTTTTCCGGGCGTGCGTTCCACGATGCCGTCGCCATCATAATCCCGGGCGCTGCGTGGTCGGCCCGTATTGCTGATAATCAGCATTGCTCCAGAGGCCAGATCGTTCTGGGGGCAGATTGAGAATGTGCCGTTTGTGCCGTAAGCATGCCCGCGGGGTGAGAACGCCAGATAGGGTCGGTTATAAGTCACTGAGATCGACTCTGACAACGCCTCTCTGGCAATGGGCTGACTGCCTGGGTCCAGGTCACCGTCGCGATTTCGGTCAGCATAGACAAGCAGCATGCTGGCTGTTTGTCCCGTACAGGTCTTCTGGTCCAGTGAGGGGCAGACAATGACACGGGTGCCACGTTTGACGGCTTCGCTGCGAGCGAGGTTGGCCATCGCCCTGACGGTATCGGTGGCGGTGCCGACTTTGAGATGCCGGCTGAGTCTTGCGAATGACGGCAGAGCAAGGCCGGCCAGAATGGAAACAAGGGTCAGTGTGACGGCGAGTTCGAGTAGCGTCAGCCCTCGCTGGCGATTGAAAGGCATCATCCTTGATGGCTCCGGATAGTCTGAATTAAGCGTATTTCCCAGACGGTCAAACGTCCTGTTCGACCGATCTTGCGATCACTCTAGGCAGATTGTTGGTGTTTGTCTGTCCGATGCCGCCCTGTGGGTACGTAGGAGATGTCGTAACCCACGACAGTGAACTGAACCCCAGCCACATAGGGCCGGCAGTGACTCATTCCATCCCCAGCTTCTTCAGCCGGTAACGCAGCGCCCGAAAACTGATCCCCAGCTTTTTCGCAGCGGCCGTCTTGTTCCAGCGTGTCGCCTCCAGCGCCTGTTCGATGGCCTGCCGTTCGATGGTTTCCAGATAGTTTTCCAGGTCCAACTCACCGGCGGGCACCGCGTGCTCATGGCTGAGCATCGGTTCGCTGGTCCCGCCAGTCAAAGGGGGACTGCTGACGCTCGGCGTATCGCCGATATGAAGGTCGTCAGGGCCTATGTCGTCGCTGTCACACAACGTTGACGCGCGCTCGAGAATGTTTTCGAGCTCTCGAACATTTCCCGGAAAATCATAGGATTGCAGGCGCCGGACGGCGTCGGGTGTCAGGCGCGGCGGGTCGCATTCGTAGTCTTGGGCGATGCGCAGGAGTATGTGATCGGCCAGCAGGGCAATATCGTCTGGCCGGGCCCTCAGCGGTGGCACGGACAATTCAATCACGTTGATCCGGTAAAACAGGTCCTGCCGGAACGTGCCGGCCTGGACCAGTTGCGGCAGATTTTTGTGGGTGGCACTTAACACCCGGATGTCCACCGGGATCTCTTTCGAATCGCCCACCGGACGGACCGCCTTTTCCTGGATGGCCCGGAGCAGCTTTACCTGCATCGCCAGGGGCAGGTCGGCGACCTCGTCCAGAAACAGGGTACCGCCGTCGGCCGACCGGAACAGGCCGTCCTTATTGTCGGTGGCTCCGGTAAAACTGCCTTTTTTGTGGCCAAAGAACTCGCTTTCCATCAGTTCGGATGGAATGGCGCCGCAGTTGACCGCGACAAACGGGCCGTCACA
>JAWVWU010000647.1:0-1721 GCA_033723595.1 Marinobacter sp.
GCCAATGAGCACGACTTCAACCTCGCCACTGGTCCGGTTACCGAGAACCTGGATGGCAGGGGCGGTGGTCATCTGGCTGGCAGCCACCCGGTAAAACAGCGGTGTCGCGGACGGCGGCGTGACGCCGATCGCCCTGAGCTCTTCAATATGTTCATCGATGCCGGCCTGTTCGCGTCCGGCCCAGCCGGCGATCACCAGGTCCTCAATCTCGATGTCCAGGGTATCCCCGGTGTCGGCGAGGCGAAATAGGATCATGATTCAGCTCCGCTCAATGGTTGGTGTTACTCAGTTCATCAGCCCGGGCAGGAACAGCGCAACCGACGGGAACAGGATGAGGATCAGTGCCATCAACATCATCATGCCGACGTAAGGCATGGCGCCGACCATCACATCACTGAACGGCCCGCCCTGTCGAACGCCCTGCACGACATAGAGGTTCAGGCCCACCGGGGGAGTGATCAGCGCCATTTCGATCAACAGGATCAGCAGAATGCCGAGCCAGACCGGATCAAAACCCATGCCGATCACGATGGGCGCGACGATCGGAATGGTAATGACCATCAGCGACAGGGTTTCGATGAAGAAGCCAAGAACAATGTAGATCAGGATGGTCAGCGCCAGGGTGGAATACGGCCCCATGCCCGCCGATGCCAGAAAGCTGGTCAGTTCACGGGTTACACCAGCCGAAGCCAGTACAAAATTGAGAAAGTAGGACGCCATGATGATCAGCATGATCATGCCGGTGGTTTTCATGGTGCCGTCGAGGGCTTCCAGAATGACTGACACCGACAGCTTGCCCATCGCCAGGGCAATCGCCATGGCGCCGAGAACGCCCAGGGATGCGGCTTCGGTCGGCGTGGCCAGACCGGTATAGATGGACCCCACCACGATGGCGAACAGGATCAGCACCGGGACCAGGTTGCGCAAGCCGGAGATGCGATCCGCCCAGGTGTGGCTGACGCTGGGCCCACCGAGGGACGGCTTCCACAGACAGATCAAGGCGGTGCCGGTAATAAACAGGGTGGCCAGCAGCAGGCCGGGCAGCAGGCCGGCGGCAAAGAGTCGGGGAATCGACGTTTCAGTCAGAAAGCCGTAAACGATCAGGTTGATGGACGGAGGAATCATGATACCCAGGGTGCCCCCTGCGGCAATGGAGCCGGTAAACAGCCGGGGGTCGTATTTCATCTCCTTACCCTGGGGAATCGCGACCGTACCGATCGTGGCGGCGGTTGCGACGCTGGACCCGGAGGTGGCGGAAAAGAGCGTTGCGGTGCCAATGTTGGCGTGCAGCAATCCCCCGGGAAGCCAGGACAGCCAGCTCTCCAGGGACCGGTAGGTGCCCTTGGCAATCCCGGTTCTGACCAGGATCTCGCCCAGCAGGATAAACAGCGGAATGGCAATCAGCAGAAAACTGTCGGACGCGGTCCAGAGGACGTCGCCCATGGCCCGGAACAACGGAAACGGCGAGTAAAATTCGTCCAGCAACAGCGCCAGAACAATGAGAGTGGCTGCCACCGGCACGCTCAATATCAACAGGGCCACAAGGATCAGCAGGGCGGTCAGAATCATGAGCGTGTCTCCCGGGTTTCGTCCTGGATGATTTCATCCATGGACGGGCTGCCGACCAGCGCCTGGACGCGTTCGGTGTCGCCCTGAAAAAGGGCCAGAAGGGCCCGGAGTGTGAGCAGGCAGACTGCGATGCTGAACCAGGTCAGTCCGGC
>JAWVWU010000648.1:0-1717 GCA_033723595.1 Marinobacter sp.
AACCGGTCCGAGCTACTGGCACCGGGCTGGGCCCGGTGCGGCGGGATATGGCACGGCACCAGCGCGACCCGCTCTACACCCAGCTGTTCCCTGAGCTCCACGGCCAGACGCAGATGCCCGTGATGTACCGGGTCGAAGGTGCCACCGAAAATCAGATGCATGATCAATCAGCTCCTGACCTGGCCGTCTCCGAACACCACGTATTTCTGAGAGGTCAGACCCTCGAGCCCGACCGGTCCGCGGGCGTGGATCTTGTCCGTAGAAATTCCGATTTCCGCGCCGAGGCCATATTCGAAACCGTCCGCAAAGCGCGTCGAGGCATTGACCATGACGGAACTGGAGTCCACTTCGGTGATGAACCGGCGCGCATGGGTAATGCTTTCCGTCACGATGCAGTCGGTGTGCCGGGAACTGTAGTGGTTGATGTGCTCGATGGCCTGATCCAGACCGTCAACCACCCGTATCGCCAGGATGGGCGCGAGATACTCGGCGTGCCAGTCGTCTTCGGTTGCCGGCAAGGCATCGGGCACGATTTGCCGGGTGGCCTCGCAGCCCCGCAGCTCGACGCCTTGCTCCTGAAACGCCCGGGCCAGCGCCGGCAGCTGTGCCGATGCCACCGCGCGGTCCACCAGCAGGGTTTCCATGGTGTTGCAGGTACCGTAGCGCTGGGTCTTGGCGTTCAGGGCAACCCGATAGCCCTTGTCGGCGTCGGCCTGGGCATCCAGATAGACATGACAGACGCCGTCCAGGTGCTTGATCACCGGGACCTTCGCATCACGGCTGATGCGCTCGATCAGGCCCTTGCCGCCCCGGGGAACGATGACATCGACGTACTCCGGCATGGTAATCAGCTCGCCCACCGCCGCCCGGTCCGTGGTGCGGATAATCTGTACGGCAGTCGCCGGCAGCCCGGCTTCTGCCAGCCCCCGTTCGAGACACACCGCGATGGCCTGATTGGAGTGGATGGCCTCCGACCCACCCCGCAGGATCGCAGCATTGCCCGATTTGAGACACAGGCTGGCCGCGTCAACCGTCACGTTCGGACGGGATTCGTAGATGATTCCGACAACCCCAAGGGGCACGCGCATCTTACCAACCTGTATCCCGGAGGGTCGATAGGACAGCCCGGTAATCTCACCGATCGGATCGGCCAGCGCGGCGACCTGACGAAGTCCCTCGATCATCTTGTCGATGGCCTCGGACGTCAGCGCCAGCCGGTCCAGCATTGCCGGATCGAGGCCATTTTCACGCCCCTTTTCGAGATCCTTGCTGTTGGCCAGCGCCAGCTCCTCGCGGGCCCCGTCGAGCGCACGAGCCGTCGCCAGTAGCGTGTCATTACGCATGGCGGTTGACGAACGAGCCATCACGGCAGCCGCCTGACGCGCCTGCCGGCCCACGTCCGCCATGTAGTCTTGTATGTCCATCGGAAAACCTTTTCAGAAATAGAACGTTCCGTCGGCCAGCCGGGCCGTCGCATTGCATGGAACCGGCCGGCTCACCTACCATACCGGGAATCGAGACACCCGGCACAGCCAGTCATCGGGCTCCATTGACAGGGCGCCTTGCCACCCGGGCGCTCTCAATAATAACCGAGTCAATAGTAACGGATTACAGGGTGCAAACGGTACCCGCCAGACAACCGGTACGCACGATCAGGCGATCCACGTTAGACTTATACCGGGGTTGCTTTATGATAGCGTACGGTGACTTGCTGCGG
>JAWVWU010000649.1:0-1712 GCA_033723595.1 Marinobacter sp.
AGACCCTGGCGGAGGTCCTTACTGCTGCGGTTGCTGATGTCCCGTAACACTGGCACAAACAGTCCATCCGGCGTATCGACCGCAATACCGACGTGAACCTCTGCCAGCAGGCGACGACTGAGGTTGTCGCCGTCAAACCACGCGTTCATGGCGGGCGACTGCTGGCAGCCGGCCGCCATGGCCTGCACCAGTCGCATGGTGATGTCGGCCCCCGATGGCCAGTCGTCGATGTCGGCGTCCTCGAAAATCGACACTGGCACCACCTGGGCGTGGGCAACGGCCATATTCCTGGCCATGGTTCGCCTGACGCCGCGCAGGGGTTCGGCATCGACCAGGGTTTTCTGATGACTGGCCTGGCGATGCACATCGTCATTGGTCACCAGACCGCCCGGTCCACTGCCCTGCATATTTTCCAGACTGACCCCGAGTCGCTCTGCCAGGGCGCGCACTCCGGGGGTGGCACGCTGGTGCCGGGCCTGACGGCTGGAAGCTGCTGCGCCAACGATAAAGCTGTCCTCGCCGGCCTCATCATCGCTTTTCGCCAGCTCACCCACCACCGTACCGCCGTCCTCGTCGTCGCCCTCAAAGGCCAGCAGCGGCTGCCCGGTATGGACGATATCGCCAGGTTCCCCGAACAGACGGGCCACCACCCCGGCCCAGGGCGACGGAACCTCGACAATCGCCTTGGCGGTTTCGACCGAGACCAGCACCTGATCAACGTCGACGGTATCGCCGACCTGGACTTGCCACTCGACAATCTCGGCCTCCGGCAGCCCCTCACCCAGGTCGGGCAATCTGAAATGTTTCATAGCGCGATCACCTGTTCCACAGCATGAATGATATCGGCCACACCGGGCAGATACGCCTGTTCGTTGCGGTAATAAGGCATGACCGTATCGAAACCGGTTACCCGGACGATGGGCGCCTGCAGATCCAGAAAAGCCTGTTCCGCCAGACTGGCAGCGATCTCGGCACCGACGCCACCGCTCCGGCAGGCCTCGTGCACAATCACCGCCCGCCCGGTTTTGGCCACTGAGCACATCAGGGTCTCCCGGTCGAGCGGGTTGAGGGTGGCGACATCGATGACTTCCGCCGACACGCCCTGTTCCGCCAGTTGCCGAGCCGCACGCAGGGTTTCCTGAACCAGCGCTCCCCAGGTGATCAACGTGACATCGTCGCCCTCGCGGAGAGTGAAGCAGGTATCCAGGGGTAATGCTTCGCCGTTGTCTTCCACGGCCTGGGTCAGTGCGCGGTAGAGGCGCTTGGGCTCCAGAAACAGCACCGGGTCCGGATCGCGGATGGCCGCCAGCAGCAACCCGTAGGCCCGCTGTGGCGAACTGGGAATCACCACCCTCAGACCGGGAATGTGCGCGAACAGAGCCTCGGTACTCTCGCTGTGGTGTTCCGGCGCATGGATGCCGCCGCCGAATGGCGCCCGATAGACCAGGGGGCACGACAGGCGGCCCCGGGTGCGATTCCGCATGCGGGCGGCGTGGCTGATGATCTGCTCCATGCCGGCGTAGATAAACCCCATAAACTGGAATTCGGCAACCGGCCTGAGCCCCTGGGTGGCCATGCCGATCGCGGTTCCGGCGATGAGCGCTTCCGCCAACGGCGTATCCAGCACCCGTTTGAAGCCAAACCGCTCCTTGAGGCCGACCGTTGCCCGGAAAACACCACCGTTGGTCGCCACGTCCTCGCCGAGCACCACC
>JAWVWU010000650.1:0-1709 GCA_033723595.1 Marinobacter sp.
ACGAATCCATCCGGTTCGTCCTGTCCCAGCGCATTTGTAGGCGCCGTCTCGTCCCGTGACTGGTCGCTGCGCCAGAGCAGCGTAGCCAGCAGGACACAGGCGGCCAGCAGGGCCAGGGTTCTGATCCATGGGCGGTTCAGCAGCTGGCTCAGCATGGCTCGGGGCCCTGCAGATAATCATCAAGCGCGGAAGACAGCTTGCCCTGAGCGGACAGAATCAGATCGCTAAGTTCCCGTACGGCACCTTCGCCTCCCCGGGCCCGTGTGCAGAAATCCGCGTGCTGGCGGACAAACCAGTGGCCGTTCGGCACGGTGACGCCGAGGTTGGCATAGCGGATCGCCGGCAGGTCAGGCAGATCATCGCCCATGTAGGCAATCTCGGTGGCGTCAAGATTGAGCTCCCGGGCCAGTGTTGTCAGGGCTACGCCCTTGTCCTCGCGGCCCTGAAGCAGGTGGCGGATGCCGAGATCACCGGCGCGTCGGGCGGTCAGCGGTGACTGCCGGCCGGTGATCACCGCTACCTCGATGCCGGCCGCCATCAGTTGCTTGATACCCAGACCGTCAAGAATATTGAACGCTTTGAGTTCATCGCCCAGGGCGCTGAACAGCAGGGTGCCATCGGTCATGACGCCGTCGACATCCAGCGCCAGAAGCCGTATTGACTGCGCGCGCGCGACCAGATTGTCGGGGAACGCCGGGCCCATCAGAGCGCTCACCATCAGAGCACTCCCGCCCGGAGCAGGTCGTGCATGTTCAGCGCGCCGGTCAACCGGCCGTTCTGGTCAGTGACGGGCAGGGCGTTGATCTTCAGGTCTTCCATGATGTTGAGCGCTTCCGCCGCCAACTGGTCTTCGCAGATCGTACGGCCATGACGGGTCATTACGTCGACGATCGGCGTGGCGTGAATGTCCACCGGCCGGTCCAGCGTTCGCCGCAAATCACCGTCGGTAAAGATGCCGGCCAACTGGCCGTCCTCGGTGACAACGGTGGTCATGCCGAGGCCCTTCCGTGAAATTTCCAGCAGCGCGCCGCTGAGTGAGGTCTGTTCGCTGACCCGGGGGATCTGGTCGCCGGTGTGCATGATGTCTGACACTCGCAGAAGCAAGCGCCGGCCCAGTCGGCCCCCTGGATGGGAAAACGCAAAATCCTCGGCGCTGAATCCGCGGGCTTCCAGCAGTGCGACGGCCAGGGCGTCGCCCATCACCAGCGTTGCGGTGGTGCTGGAGGTGGGCGCCAGGCCCAGCGGGCAGGCTTCCTCGGCCACCCGGACATCAAGATTGGCAATGGCTTCCCGGGCCAGCGTTGACTGGGGATTGCCGGTCATGCTGATCAGCGGGGCGCCCATGCGCTTGATCAGCGGGAGGATGGTCAGTACCTCCTCGGTGTTACCGGAGTTCGAGATCGCCAGCACCACATCCTGGCTGGTGATCATCCCCAGGTCACCGTGACTGGCCTCGCCGGGATGCACGAAAAAGGAAGGCGTTCCCGTGCTGGCCAGCGTGGCGGCAATCTTGTTGCCGATGTGGCCGGATTTACCCATGCCGGTGACCACCACCCGGCCGTGACAGGCCATAATCGTCTCGCAGGCGGTTACGAAGCCGTCATCGATACGGCCGGTCAGCGCATCAATGGCATCACGTTCGATACGGATCGCCCTGAGGGCGGCGTCTTTGAATTGGTCAGTCATTCATGGTTCCAGCACAATCTCCG
>JAWVWU010000651.1:0-1706 GCA_033723595.1 Marinobacter sp.
GATATCGCTGTAATCGTCGCAACCGATGGGGGGGCGATGCAGCTCGCCGGTTGGGGTCCGATAGCCGATGCAGACCTTCACTGTGTCCAAGCCGTCCAGCACGTCCAGTTTGGTCAGACAGATACCCGAGACGCTGTTGATCTGGATGGCATGGCGGAGCGCGACAGCATCAAACCAGCCACAACGGCGCCCGCGCCCCGTGGTGGTTCCCACTTCGTTGCCCTTGACCGCCAGGTGCTGACCCACGTCGTCAAACAGCTCCGTGGGAAAAGGCCCGGACCCGACCCGTGTGGTGTACGCCTTGGTGATACCCAGAACGTAGTCAAGGAACAGCGGACCGAAACCAGTGCCGGTTGCGGTGCCACCCGCCGTGGTGTTCGACGATGTGACGTAGGGATAGGTTCCCAGGTCGATGTCCAGCAACGACCCCTGAGCACCCTCGAACAGGATATGCTCGCCGCGCTTGCGGAAATCGTGCAACAGATCCGTGACGTCGGCGGCCATCGGCAGGATTTCCTCACCCATGGCTTTCAGGTCGGCCAGGGCCTGATCGACATCCACCGGCTCTTCCTTGAAATAACCGGTCAGTACAAAGTTGTGGTAAGTCATGATCTCGCGCAGTTTGGTCTCGAAAGTCTCGGGATTGTGCAGATCACCAAGTCGCAGACCACGACGGGACACCTTGTCCTCATAGGCTGGACCGATCCCACGACCGGTCGTGCCAATCTTGTCATTGCCCCGGGCGCGCTCACGGGCCACGTCGATACGAATGTGGGTCGGCAGGATCAGCGGGCACGCCAGACTGATGCGCAGTCGATCGCGAACCGCGACGCCGCGGGCTTCGAGTGCACGCAACTCGGTCAGCAGCGCTTCGGGCGACACCACCACACCGTTACCGATAAGGCAGGTCACATCTTTGCGCAGAATACCGGACGGGATCAGGTGCAATGCCGTTTTCTGACCTTCAATCACCAGCGTGTGACCGGCATTGTGGCCACCCTGGAACCGCACCACGGCTGCGACCTGCTCAGTCAGCAGATCAACAATCTTGCCCTTGCCTTCATCACCCCATTGGGTACCGAGCACTACGACATTTTTTCCCATGACTCTCTCTCGCTGCTCCGGCTGCCCTGAAGGCGACTGCCGGAAGTGACATTAACTGGTTTCACGTCCAGGCCTGACCGGTTCAGGCCCGGTTCCCTGAAAGCGGTTCAACAACCCACTGATCATCCTGCCTGACCAGAACCCGGGTGATCAGCTCCGATGCTCGGTCCGGTGCCGCCTCATCCGGCATGGCCTGAACGACGGTTTCGGTAGCCCGAAGGTCGGCAATCGCCGCCGCCAACGCGGGATCGTCACCGGCCGGTGCCCAGATAGCACCGGCTTTCGGCACCGGCCGTCCACATAGGGTAACCAGTGCACGAACATCGATACTGAAACCGGTTGCCGGGCGGGCTCGACCAAAATCACGACCAATGGCGTCATAGCGACCACCTTTGGCGACGGCCTCGCCATGGCCCGGGACATAGGCCGCAAACACCAGCCCTGTATGGTAGTTGTAGCCGCGCAGCTCACAGAAATCGAAGCCGACCGTGACGGCCGGATGATGGACCGCCAACGTATCGGCCATGCGGTCAAGCTGATCCAGCGCGTCGATGACCGCCTGACCGGAACCGGCCAACTGATGCCGCGCCGCTGCCACGGAC
>JAWVWU010000652.1:0-1704 GCA_033723595.1 Marinobacter sp.
ACCGAGTAGGTGCATTGCCAGGTGGCAGGCCCCTGCAGCGCCGACGGTGGAATGCGGTTCGGCAGCTCCGCCAGAGTCTGCTCATCAACCATCTCCATGGTGACCACCGTGAGATCATCCTGTACTGACGCCTCGCCAGTGAACTCACTGATGCCGGCCAGAACCGCGTCGAACACCGCAACGTCCGGAGTTGCCTTTGCCAGAGAGGCCCGCAGGCGGTCTTCGCCGTACATCTCCCCGGTGTCGTTTTCAGCCTCCAGAATGCCATCGGTGACAATCAACAGGGAATCGC
Organism: Marinobacter sp.; assembly: GCA_033723595.1. Classification (GTDB taxonomy): domain Bacteria; phylum Pseudomonadota; class Gammaproteobacteria; order Pseudomonadales; family Oleiphilaceae; genus Marinobacter. Next base: position 293 of record JAWVWU010000652.1, read on the forward strand.
CGGGCTCGGTTCTGAGGTATTCAACATCCGCCGAGAAACGATCAGGCCCGAGCACACCCAGTGGCAGATGCACGGAGGGCAGCGAGTGAATCTCGCCGTCCCGGGCCACCAGATAGGCGTCGGGCAGTCCGCCATTCCAGACCCGGATCTGGTTCAGATGAAAGTCCGCCTCGACAAAGACCGCACAGCAGAACATCCCGGTGGGCAGGATGCGTTTGAGCTTCTGGTTGATTTCCCGCAATACATCGTCGCAGCTGAAGCCCTTGCTGGTCATGCCGTAGAAAATCTCGGCAACCGGCATCGCGCCGATGGCGGCGGGCAGGCCGTGGCCGGTAAAATCGCCAATCAGGATATGCATGCCGCCGGACGGTCGGGGGCAGGCGAACAGCACATCGCCGTTGAATATCGACAGCGGAGAGGCATGATAATGGATGTTGGGAGCGTCCAGACAGCCGGTGTGAGCAATGTTGTCAAACACCCGCTTGGCAAACTGCTGCTCGCTGAGCAGTTGTTCGTTGCGGGCTCGAATCAGGTCGCGCTGGTGGCTGAGGGTCCTCTGCAACAACCGCATTCGGTTGAACGCGTTGATCTTGGCTTCGATAATAATGCGGTTGTAGGGCTTGGACAGAAAGTCGTCGCCGCCGGCCTCGAGACAGCGCGCAAGCGCACCGGCATCGGACAGCGAGGTAAGGAAAATCACCGGAACCAGAACTTCGCCCGCCAGCGCCTTGATCTGGCGGGCCGCTTCCATGCCGTCCATGCGCGGCATCATCACATCCAGTAACACGATCTGTGGCAGATAGCGACGATACTGCTCGACCGCTTCGAAGCCGTCAGCAGCCACAATGACGTCGTGACCCTGGCGCGCCACCATGGTCTTCAGTATCAGCCGGTCACTGTCGCTGTCGTCTGCAATCAGGACACGCAGAGGACCGGATTCGGGCAGCGGTTCATCCAAATCAATTCCCCATTCGGCTGGCTTGGGAGACCGGAGCAACGACAGGAAAGTCTCCGGCAATCATCACTGCGCCGGTCGGTTGCACGGCAAACCGGGTCATGAATTCAGTGACTAACTGATGGAAAAAAGCTGTTCAAAATTGGAAATGGTCAGAATCCGGCGGACATCGCTGTTGCAGTTTTCAATCTCAATACGCGCGGAATCGCCGCCGGCGTAATCCCGCAACAGAAGCAGCATGCCCAGAGCCGAACTGTCGAGGTAGGTCGCTTTGGACATGTCGATTACGTAGGACGTCACGTCCTGATCGCCATGCTCGTAGGCATCCCGGAACGCCTGGTGGGTACTGAAGTCGAACCGACCCTCAATGTGAATGGTCAGGGTTTGACCGTCGTCATCTCGTCGCGTCTGAATAGCCATCCGGCAGCCTCCGTTGATCGTTTAGCAGACGATTGCA
>JAWVWU010000653.1:0-1692 GCA_033723595.1 Marinobacter sp.
AGAGGCCCAGCAGGATATGGACTCGACCCCTTACATCACCTTCGATAACGTGGTTTTTTACCGTGGTCAGCGAGCCATCTTCGACGGTGTCTCGCTCACCATCCCCACCGGGAAGATTACGGCCATCATGGGCCCCAGCGGGACTGGCAAGACCACGCTGCTGCGGATGATTGGAGGCCAGCTCAAGCCCGACAGTGGTCGGGTGACGGTGGCGGGTGAGAATGTGCCCGAACTCGGTCGGGCTGCACTTTACCGCCTGCGTCGGCAAATGGGCATGCTGTTTCAGAGTGGCGCGCTGTTTACCGATCTGAGCGTGTTCGAGAACGTGGCTTTTCCATTACGCGTTCACACCCGGCTGCCGGATGACATGATTCGTGACATCGTCCTGATGAAACTTGAAGCCGTCGGGTTGCGCGGCGCCCGCGACCTGATGCCGTCCGAACTGTCCGGGGGCATGACCCGCCGGGTCGCACTGGCGCGCAGTATTGCCATGGACCCGGATCTGATCATGTACGACGAGCCGTTCGCCGGACAGGACCCCATTGCCATGGGCGTGCTGGTCAAACTGATTCGTGATCTCAACGCTGCGATGGGCCTGACCAGCGTGCTGGTGTCCCACGACGTGCCGGAGTCGCTGAGCATCTGTCATCACGCCTGCATTATCGCGGATGGGCGTATCATTGGTGAAGGCACGCCGGAGGAGCTTCGGCAGCATCCGTCGGAGCAGATCCAGCAGTTTCTAACAGGCGCCCCGGACGGGCCGGTGCCGTTCCACTATCCGGCGCCCGCCGCCGATGCAGACTGGGGGGTGGCACGATGATGGACCGCATTGCAGGTCTGGGTCGGGAAGGGCTGAGTGTGCTCGCTTCCGTCGGCCGGTCCGGACAGTTCCTCTGGCGCTCCCTGGTGGGTGTGCCCAAATTGCTGACCGGCGGACCTTTGCTGGTTCGACAGCTTTACTCGGTGGGTGTGCTGTCACTGGCCATTGTGGTGGTCTCCGGCCTGTTCATCGGCATGGTGCTCGGGCTCCAGGGATACACCATTCTCAGTGATTACGGCTCGGAGCAGGCGATCGGGCAGATGGTGGCGCTGACGCTGGTGCGGGAACTGGGCCCTGTCGTCACGGCGCTGCTGTTCGCGGGGCGGGCAGGATCGGCGCTGACCGCCGAGATCGGTCTGATGAAAGCCACAGAACAGTTGTCGAGCATGGAAATGATGGGCGTTGACCCCCTGAGACGGGTCATTGCGCCAAGATTCTGGGCCGGTTTTATCTCGCTGCCCATGCTGGCGGTCATTTTCTCGGTGGTCGGCATCTGGGGCGGCATGCTGGTGGGTGTGAAATGGCTCGGCGTCTTTGACGGGGCATTCTGGTCCAATATGCAGTCGTCCGTGGATTTCACCGATGACGTGCTTAATGGCGTACTCAAGAGTGTAGTTTTCGGTTTCGTGTGTAGTTGGATAGCCGTGTTCCAGGGCTACGACTGTGTGCCTACCTCGGCCGGTATCAGTTCGGCGACAACCAAGACGGTAGTTTATTCGTCTCTGGCCGTGCTGGGTCTGGATTTTGTACTCACTGCTGTCATGTTTGGGGGCTTTTAGGAATGTCGCAAAGAACAACGGAAATCATCGTGGGGCTGTTCATCGTGGCCGGCTTTGCCGCTTTGATCGTGTTGGCGCTCAAGGTGAGCGGGC
>JAWVWU010000654.1:0-1691 GCA_033723595.1 Marinobacter sp.
CGGGTCAAACCAGACCACGAGCTCCCCACGACGCACCGCGGACAGCACGCGGTCGCGCTCGGCCAGCGGCTGTTCGGTGTCGTTGGTACCGTGAAACCGGGTGCAATACTCGTCGACCAGTCCGGCCAGCTGGTCTTCCGTCAGCATGTCAGTCGGCACCACGAACGGCGCCTCTCGCGGGTCCTGCTGTGGCTGCTTTTCGTGTTCATCGTCCAAGTGGTTCGTTCTCCTGTTTGTTTACCTCGGACACCAGGGCGCACCGTGATAGGAGGCCCGCCTGTCCAGAATTAGACTTTTTTACCGTATTTTATTAAAATGGAACACCCAGGCAAGGAGGTGCGAAATGAGCACTCAACGGCAACCGTCGGTTGCAGCAGTCCAGGACGTCGACGACAACCAGATTCGTACTGCGATCCCGGTGGTACTGGGCATTCTGGACAAATGGCAGTGTACCGAAGATGAAAAGCGGGCCCTGCTCGGTCAACTGCCGCGATCAACCTTTTACCGGCTGCAAAAAGCGCCGGACAGCGTCAAGGTTACCGTGGATCTGGCCGATCGTCTGTCTTATCTGCTCAATATTCATGCCGGCCTGCGCCTGATTCTGTCGAAACCAAGCTCGGTCTATGGCTGGGTCCGCCAGCCCAACGACCATATCTGGTTCCAGGGTCGCTCCGCCATGGACATCATGAAATCCGGGCGCATGGAAGACCTGATCGATGTGTTCCGGCACATTGACGCGGCGCGCGGAGGCTGGTGGTGACGGACAGGCAACGCCCGCCACTGACAACGCTCGTCCATCAGAAAGCGTTCCGGATGGTACCCAGCAAGTATCCGCCGATTTCCCTGTTTGATGATGTGGCGGATCAGGCTGATTTTGACGCCCTGTATGCGGTGCAGGCGCGGGTAAACCCCAGAATCCGGGACGAACTCGGCGAAATCAGCCGGGTGCCGGCCGCCGAGCGGCCTTTCGGCATTCGGGGCTGCCACTACGCCATGGCTCCATTCACCCACCTCAACCCGGACGGTAGCCGTTTCAGCAACGGTGATTTCGGCGTATTCTATTGCGCCCGTGAGCGGATTGGCGCAGTCGATGAAACGGTCTACCACATGCAGAAATGGCTGGGATACACCCGCATGGAACCCCAGGAAATCAGCATGCGTTGTCTGAAGGCGGACTTCACCGCGACCGGCCTCGATATTCGTAGCGACGACTGGGCCGGGCACGGCTACCATGATCCGGACGACTACAGCCACTCGCGGCAACTGGGGTTGAGCGCCCGCCGCGAGCAACGCGACGGTATTTTCTACCGGTCGGTACGCCGTGCCGGCACCGACTGCTTTGCCCTGCTCACGCCCCGGGTTCTCCACAGCGTGATTCAGGCGAGCCATTACGGCTACGTCTGGAACGGCGACACCATCGAAACCGTCTACGAAAAACGAGTGATCAAGCGTTGACCAATCCCCCGTCCGCATTCCGGCTGACACTGCCGGTCCTGTTCGGCTATGTTCCCCTGGGCATGGCGTTTGGCGTGTTATTCACCGCCCAGCTCGATGTCAGCTGGTGGGTGGCCCCACTGATGGCCATCGCCATATTCGCAGGTGCCGCCCAGATTCTTGCCGTCAGCCTGCTGGCGGCGCATACGGACCTGCTGGCGGTTTTCATCGCCATACTGGTGCTCAATTCGCGACAC
>JAWVWU010000655.1:0-1686 GCA_033723595.1 Marinobacter sp.
CTGCTCGATGGAGAACCGCGGGAAATAGTCCTTGGTGCCCAACACGCGGCCACCGCGGACGATAATGACCACGATGCAGACAATGCCCGCATCCTGGGCCAGCGCGATCACATCGGCATCGCCACCGTCACCGTGCACCGATTGCTGCTCCTGAACATGCCGAAGGTGGTTGATCTGGTCACGACAGGCGGCGGCTTTCTCGAATTCGAGGTTTTCAGCGGCGGCTTCCATTTCGCTCATCAGGTCGTTGATGATCGCCGGGTTCTTGCCCTCGAGGAACATTGCGGCGTGGCGCACGTCACGCTGGTAATCCTCGGGCGAGATAAAGCCGACGCACGGCGCGGTACAGCGATTGATCTGATACTGCAGACAGGGTCGCGTTCGGTTCCTGAAATAGCTTTCGTCACAGGATCTTATCTTGAATACTTTCTGCAGAATGTTAAGACTTTCCTTGACCGCACCGGAGCTCGGGAACGGACCAAACCAGGTGCCCTGCCCCTTGGTGGACCGCCCTCGCCTGAAGCTCAGGGCCGGGTACTGGTGCTGGGATGACAGATGGATATAGGGGTAGGATTTGTCGTCGCGCAGCAGAATGTTGTAAGGCGGGCGCAGCGATTTGATGAGACTCTGTTCCAGCAGCAGCGCTTCGGTCTCACTGCCGGTGATGGTCACTTCGATGTGGTTGATCTTCGCCACCAGCGCCTCGGTTTTGGGCGCCAGTCCGGACTTGCGGAAATAACTGCTGACACGCTGCTTGAGACTGCGGGCCTTACCCACGTAAAGCACACTGCCATTAGCGTCGAACATCCGGTAGACCCCCGGACGTTCGGTCAGCTGTTTCAGAAAGGTTCTGGTATCAAAGCCCTGGACGGGTTCAGTGGCGTCAGACCTTGTCGGCATCAAGCAACCCAAGCCTCACCGCCATCAGCGCCAGCTCAACGTCACTGGAAATCTCCAGCTTCTCAAAGATGCGATAGCGGTAGCTGTTCACCGTTTTGGGGCTGAGGCAAAGTTTGTCGGAAATGTCCTGCACTTTCTGGCAGTCCACGACCATCATGGCGATCTGCAGCTCACGCTCTGACAGCCGATCGAAAACGGACTCGCCGTCCTCGTCGCCATGGTCGCCGCCCAGTTGTTTGAGCGCCATCTTCTGGGCGATTTCAGGACTGATGTAGCGCTGACCGGCGTGCGCCATGCGAATGGCCCGCACCATTTCCTTGATGTCCGCGCCTTTGGTGATGTAGGCGGAGGCACCGGCCTGCATGACGCGGGTCGGGTACGGATCGTCCGCGCAGGCGGTCACCACGATCACGCGGATGGCGTCATCGATCCGGAGAATGCGTCGCGTTGCTTCCAGCCCGCCAATGCCGGGCATGCGGATATCCATAAGCACAATATCCGGCGCGTCCTGGCGAACCGAGTCGATTGCCTCCTCACCAGAGGCAGCCTGACCGATGACTTCAATGTCCGGGTTATCAGCGAGCATCCGGGTGATCCCGGAGCGAACCAATTCATGGTCATCAACAACCAGTACCCTGATCAAATTTCACCTCTCGGGGGCGTTTGGGAAGCCTGCAAAGCCAGACATGGGGGATGGTCCCGCACCCCTGGCCAGGAAAACGGACGCTCTGGTGATGCCGCGAACCGGCCCGGCTTCAGGCGCCCACGCGTACCATCTCAAAACTC
>JAWVWU010000656.1:0-1686 GCA_033723595.1 Marinobacter sp.
AGTAGCTCCCGTTGCTGGAGTTCGCGATCACGGCCACCGCGAATCAGCTGGAAGGCTTGAACCACGAATTCAATTTCCCGGATTCCACCGCTACCGAGCTTGATATTATTTTCCAGGCCTTTGCGACGAACCTCCCGACGAATCATCGACTTCATGCTGCGCAACGATTCAAAAGCGCTGAAATCGATGTATCGGCGGTAAACGAACGGCTGCAAAGCCTTCATCAGGATCGCCCCTGCCTGCTGATCGCCAGCGACCACCCGGGCCTTGACCATGGCGTAACGCTCCCAGTCGCGCCCCTGATCCTGATAGTAGTTCTCCAGTGCCGCAAAACTGAGCGCCAGTGCACCGCTCTGGCCGTAGGGACGCAACCGCATATCGACCCGGAAGACAAAACCGTCAGCGGTCATCTGGTCAAGCGCCTGGATCAGACGCTGCCCCAACCGCACAAAAAATTGCTGGTTATCCATCGACCGCCGACCGCCCCGGGTCTCTCCTTTATCCGGGAAGGCAAAAATCAGGTCAATATCCGACGACACGTTGAGTTCGCGGCCACCCAGTTTGCCCATGCCCAGAACGACCATTTGCTGAGGAGATTCTCGTCCGCTGGCCGGGTCCACGCCCCAGGGCGTGCCAAGCTGCTCGCAGGTCTGCTTATATAACCAGCTCAAAGCTCCCTCGATACAGATGTCGGCCAGGGCGCTGGTAGCGGCCATGGTTTCAGACAGGTCCGACCAGCGCATCAGATCACGCCAGACGATCCGGAACATGGCTTCCCGCCGGAACAGACGAAGTTGGCGGTGCAGGGACGGCTCATCATGAACGCCCTCACGGTAGACCTGCCACAATGCTTCGAGCGAAGACGGGGACTGGGCCATCGTGACGGATTCACGCCTGAACCAGTCAACGACCAGCGAGCTGTCCCGGACCACGATGTCCCTGACAAACTCACTGCGTAGCATGGCCTGGCTGATGTCGGCGTGACTCAGCCCAGAATCCGCCAGCAGCACAGCCGCGCCCGTGTCGGTCTCCAGAAACGCCTCAATCGTGTGTAATTCCTCTGACAGCAGCGCAGGCAAGGGCGCAGTCTGGGATGGGGTAACGGACATTGAAAGGCCTCAAGGGTTAAGCATCGTTTCGGATCGGGTCGCAAAGACACATCTCACCGAGGACATTAAACCACTTGAATGTCTAAAAACAGGCCAAATCGGGAGGACCAGTGACAGCAAAAGTCGCCTTTTTCACGGCGGCAGCTCCGGCCGGGCTCAAACGGCGCGCGGACCGACAAGGCGGGTTTGCAGTTGGCCCATGGCCAGTTCACCGCACAGTTCAGACAAGGACTCACCGCGTCCCAGCCCGGTCTTCAACCAGGTCAGCAAAGTGCCGACGCTACGAGCATCGGCCTCTGCTGTAACGCCCGACAACGCGTCTGCAGGCAGCAGACTCTGGTCGCCCGTCAGCCAGACTGCGCTTAGCCCGGACAGCAGTCGATGCACCGGGTCGTCATTTGCCGGTGGTATCTGGGGCTTGTACAGACCGGCGAGATAATAACCCTGCTCCGCCTTGCTGATCAGATTCACAAACAGCGGTACCCGGTCAGCCACTCGGCGGGCCCACTGCACCAACTGCTGGTCGGCACCGGCTTTGAGCTCCAACTCCAGTTCGATGAGCGCGAGCGTGCGACCA
>JAWVWU010000657.1:0-1680 GCA_033723595.1 Marinobacter sp.
CACCGTCAGCAGCAGGCCACGACCCCAGGGCAGTTCGGTAAACAGGGTTTTCCAGCCCCGGCTCCAGAGCGCCCAGAAAAATACCGGTGTGCCCAGCAGAATCAGTGTCAACGGACCCTTGGCCAGCAGGCCGATGATCAGGCCGATGAATGGACCCCAGCGCCAGCCTCGTTTATGGCCACTCAGCACCATGGCGAAACTGACCAGGCTCAGGGTGGTGCCCAGTGCCAGAAACGAGTCGGTCATCACGGTGCCGGCGCTGATGTAGGTCAGCGCCATGGTGGAAAATATCAGCCCGGCCCAGAGTCCCACGCGCCGGTCGGCCAGGGTGCTGGCCAGGCGCATGACCAGGGCCAGCATACCAACCGTCGCCAGCCAGGACGGCAGGCGTCCGGTAAATTCAGAGACCCCGAACAGCTTGAACGACAGGGCCTGACACCAGAACGACAACGGCGGTTTGCCCCAGAAGGGTACGTTCAGATGGAACCAGGGCGTAATCCAGTCACCGGTGGCCGCCATTACCCGGGCGATTTCGGCATAGCGGGGTTCGGTCATATCGGCCAGCGGTACCGAGAACATGGTCAGCAGGCGGCTGACAACGACGGCGACCAGCAGCCAGAACAGCAATTGGCGGTTTTTAAGCATGGTGATTCCCGGTGACGGTCTCTGGCTCGGTGGTGTTCGGATTCGGCTCTGATGATGTCGGTGTGGCCGTCTCGCCAACAACGCCCTTGACCAGGTAGTTGGGTCGCTGCTTCGACTCGATGTAGGTACGGCCCACGTACTCACCCACGATGCCGATACTCAACAGCTGGATACCGCCCAGGAATGTGATGATGGCAATCAGCGACGGATAACCCGGCGGCGCGCTGTCCAGCACCAGGGCCTTGATTACGATCCAGAGCCCGAACAGGGCACCCAGCGTGGCGGCGATCAGTCCGCTGGTGGTGGCCAGTCGAAGTGGCGCGATCGAGAACGACGTAATGCCCTGAATGGCCAGCTGGATGAGTCCGAAGTAACCCCATTTTGTCTGACCTGCGGCCCGCGGATGCCGGTCATAGAGCAGCACCACGGTGGGCATGCCGATCCACGCGAATAGTCCTTTCATGTAGCGGTTGCGCTCGGACAGCTGCTTCAGGGCCTCGACCGCCCGTCGGCTCATCAGTCGGAAATCACCGGTATCGGTGGGGATATCACACTGGCTGAGCCGGCGTAGAAGTCGGTAGTAGAGGTGCGCGCTGGCCTTTTTAAGCCAGGTTTCCCCTTCCCGCGTGCGGCGCTGCATCAACACCACATCGGCACCCGCCTGCCAGTGCTCCAGCATCTCGGGAATCAGCTCCGGCGGGTCCTGAAGATCCGCGTCCATGATGATCACCGCGTCGCCCCGGGCGTAATCAAGGCCGGCCGTGAGCGCCGCTTCCTTACCGAAATTCCGGCTGAGCAATACCAGCCGTATCGTGGGGTCCTGCTCGGCAGCCCGGGTCAGCAGCTCCGCGCTGTTGTCCTTGCTGCCATCGTCCACGAACACCAGCTCAAAACGATGCCCGAGTGGATCCAGAACTGCGTGCAGCCGGTCCAGGCTGAGCTGGATGGTTTCCGCCTCGTTATACAGCGGTATGACACAACTGAGCGCGGGCGGTTGTTCAGTTGCCGGATGGGGTGCTTGAAGGCTCATTAAAA
>JAWVWU010000658.1:0-1680 GCA_033723595.1 Marinobacter sp.
CCTAACGGCCGAGGGATTTTAAGTCCCTTGTGTCTACCAATTTCACCATCCGGGCAAGGCGGGGGATGTGAGACGGACAGGATTGTATAAGCCCCCGCGGGCGAACGCAATTCCAGTGCCCTGCCCGCTGCCCGGCGTTTTACAGGGCCTTGCAGCGGGCTATCCGTCAGGCGCTGGCCTTGACGGCAGTGCCGGTGTAGATGAATCCGGCCCACTGGGGCGTTTTTGGCAGGTAGCCGGTTTGCAGGTCGGTGATGGAAAAGCCGGCTTCACGGATGTAACTGTCAATGGGCCGGTTCAGGTGGCAACCGCCGGCGACTTTTCGCCAACCGGGTGTGAGCAAGTTTTGCCATCGGCTGACGCGTTTGTCAGGCGCGTGGCCGTGTTCGAGGAAGAGCAATCTGCCATTGGGCCGCAGTACCCGGTGCATCTCGGCCAGCGCCTGGCGCCAGTCCGGGATGGTGCAGAGTGTGAAGGTCAGTACCACGGTGTCGACACTGTTGTCGTCCAGCGGAACGGTCTCCCCGGGTTGGCTGAGCCAGGTCACCGGCACCGGTGAGCGGGCCAGGTTTGCTGCGGCCTTTCGTTTCATACCCTCTGAGGGGTCAAGGCCATAGACCAGGCTGACCCGGTCCGGGTCGTACATTTCAAGGTTGATGCCCGAGCCAATGCCGACTTCCAGCACCACGCCGGTGGCCTCCGGCACAATGATTTTGCGTCGTTTCATCACCTGGCCCACCGAGCAGGTCCGGTCGATCAGCCAGGGCAGGATTCGGCTCTCGTAAAAGCTCATCGTTTCTTCCATGCTGGGGGTGTTGATGACGGCCCGGATGCTGTCTTCATGATGTTTTTACTTGAAAATTGAATGTATTGACCTGCGTCATTGCAGATAACGTCCGGTTATAACAGGATGCCGAGTCTCTCTTAAGCATCGGCTTTTTCAGGCCAATCATCAATCGCGAGTTTCTGTCGTCCCTAACGGAGGCCTCCATGGATCTTGATCCTCTTTTATTGTCCCGCATTCAGTTTGCGTTCGTGGTCTCTTTCCACGCCATCTTCCCTGTTTTCACCATCGGTCTGGCCTCGTACATCGCGGTACTGGAAGGTCTGGCGTTCAAAACCGGCAGCCCGGTGTGGCGCACTCTGTCCGGATTCTGGACCAAGGTGTTTGCCGTGGTGTTCGGCATGGGCGTGGTTTCAGGGATTGTGATGTCCTTTCAGTTCGGCACCAACTGGAGCAATTTCGCCCAGGCCTCGGCCAATTTTCTGGGCCCGGTGCTCAGCTACGAGGTATTGACGGCCTTTTTCCTGGAGGCGGCGTTCCTCGGGGTGTTGCTGTTTGGACGAGACAAGGTGCCGGCGGGTGTTCACCTGTTGGCGGCGATCATGGTGGCAACCGGCACGTTTATATCGACGTTCTGGATTCTGGCCGCAAACAGCTGGATGCAGACGCCGGCCGGTGTGGTAATGCAGGATGGCATGTTTCACGTTACGTCCTGGACGGAGGCGCTGTTTAACCCCTCATTCCCCTATCGCTTTGGTCATATGGTGATGGCCTCGTTCCTGACCGGCAGTTTTGTGGTGGCGGGCGTCAGCGCCTGGTATCTGCTGCGCAACCGCGAGGTGGAAGCCAACCGCAAGGCCCTGTCCATGTGTCTGTGGCTGATTCTGGTGCTGGCG
>JAWVWU010000659.1:0-1675 GCA_033723595.1 Marinobacter sp.
CTGAGGTCGCGTCCGGATCGCCCGGTCAGATCGTGTCCGCAAGCCGGCCCCGGTACGCGGCCGGCGTTTCACCCTGCCAGCGACGAAACGCCCTGACGAACGCGGTGACTTCGGAAAACCGCAGTGACTCGGCGACATCAGCCACCGTCTGCCCGGCCGCCAGCGCCTGACAGGCCTGGCGGTGAAGCACCCGCTCACGCAGGATTTTAAAGGACACGCCCTCATCGGCCAGCCGCCGGTTCAGATGGCGCCCGCTCAGGGCCAGCTCCGCCGCGATCCGTTCCTTGCCCCAGGCCGGATTTTCGGCAACCAGGCGGCTGACCTGTGCGCTCAGACTCTGACGCCCGAGCGCTTCCAGCGTGCTGTCCGCGAGCTGCTGCAGGTGGTCCCGCAAGGCTCCGTTGGCCTGGATCAGCGTCAGACCGGCCTGTTTGCGATTGAAACGCAGGACATTGCCGCTCGCGTTAAAATGCCACGGCACCGTCAGTCGCTGCCGGTAGACCGCCAGCCCGGCCTGCGGGGAATGAGCCAGCAGCAGGTCCTGCGGCTCGAACAGCCCGCCGGTCGCCCAGCGTGCCAGGCGCACCAGTGATCCCATGACGGCCTCCACGCGGTCCTCGACCCGGACCCGGTAATCGGGCTGATAGCTCAGGTTGAAGGTCTCGCCGGAGGGCGCTTCGTCGAGCTGGAAATGCCCGCCATCGCCAATCACCGGGGCGTACTCAACCAGGGCTTCAAACCCGTCCATCAGTGTATCGCAGCTCACCAGCAACATGCCTGCACTGTCCAGGTGGCCCACCTCCAGGGCCAGCCCGATGTCCAGTCCGGGCAACGGTTCCCGGGTCAGTTCACAATAGCGCTGCCAGAGTTCATCCTGCAGGCTTAAGGGAACCCGCTCACCACGTCCTATCCGCTGGCACAGCTCTGCGGGCAACTCGATGCCCTGACGGGTCGCCGACTGAAGAATCGCCTGGGCGTACAGGTGACTCACACTGGGCGAATGGTTGGATATGGCCTGAATTGTCACCGGTTATGTCCTGTTCGGTCCGAGAACGTTTACCCTGACTGGGACTAGACTAGTGTGGCACGTCTGGTTAATTCGCTGACCGACGGAAACTCAGGGTTCCGGAAAGGGTGCGTCACTGAAGAACGGCGAATAGACCAGGTGGGACACCCGGCGATCATAACAACAAATTCAGGATAGTCCTCATGTATGCAGTCATTGGTGCCGGCCCGATGGGCCTGGCCTGCGCTCGCAATCTCCAGAAACTGGGCATTCCCTTTACCGGCTTTGAACTGCACAGCGATGTAGGCGGTCTCTGGGACATCGACAACCCGCACAGCACCATGTACGACTCGGCCCATCTGATTTCATCAAAACGGATGACCGAATTTGCCGAGTTCCCGATGGACGACGACGTCGCCCAATACCCCAACCACCGCGAACTCAAACGCTATTTTCAGCAGTTTACTGATCAGTTCGGGTTGCGGCGCCACTACGAGTTCAACACCCGGGTAATCGACCTGACGCCAAGTGGCAACGGGTGGTCATTGACCAGCGAAACCGATGGTCAGCAACAGACCCGCGTCTTTGACGGGGTGATGATCGCCAATGGCACCCTTCACACGCCGAACCGCCCCGCGCTGCCCGGCACCTACACCGGTGAACTGATGC
>JAWVWU010000660.1:0-1666 GCA_033723595.1 Marinobacter sp.
CGGACTCAACCAGAGGCAGTTCCGACCCTATCGGCGACGGATGCAGATCGTATTCCAGGATCCGTTTGGCAGTCTGAGCCCGCGTATGTCGATTGCAGAGATTGTGCGCGAGGGGCTGCTGATCCACGATGCGGACGCGCCGGATAGCCACGACCAGAAAGTCATTCAGGCACTCACCGATGTCGGGCTGGACCCGGCCAGCCGCCATCGGTATCCCCACGAATTCTCCGGCGGGCAGCGTCAGCGGGTCGCCATTGCCCGGGCACTGGTGCTGCAACCGGACCTGATCATCCTCGACGAACCCACCTCGGCCCTGGACCGCACGGTACAGAAACAGGTCATCGAACTGCTGCGGGAATTGCAGGCCCGCTACGGTCTGAGCTATGTTTTCATCAGCCACGACCTGGCCGTGGTCAGGGCGCTCAGCCACAAATTGCTGGTACTCAAGGATGGCAAAGTGGTTGAGCAGGGCTCGGCGGACGCCGTTTTCACACGACCGCAATCGGGCTACACCCGCGCCCTTCTTGACGCCGCCCTGTTCTATCAGCAGTCTGATGCCGGCGCTGACAGCGGAGCTACGACCAATTGAGTGTTACCGGGTTGGCGGGATATCGGGATAATAAGCCAAAATCTGGATCACAAGGGAGAACCACCATGGGATTACTCAGCGGTAAACGGGCACTGATCGTCGGCCTGGCCAGCAAATTGTCCATCGCGGCCGGTATTGCAGAGGCATTCCATCGGGAAGGCGCCGAGCTCGCTTTCACCTACCAGAATGAAAAGCTCAAATCACGGGTTGAAGGCTTTGCAGAGGGCTGGGGCAGTTCACTGACGTTTCCCTGTGACGTCGCCGATGACGCGGAAATTGAAGCGGTATTTACCGAACTGGGCAAGCACTGGGACGGCATTGATATCATCATTCATTCGGTTGGTTTTGCACCGGCCCATGAACTCAACGGCAACTACGTCGACGTGACCACGCGGGAAGGCTTCCGTATCGCCCACGAAATCAGCTCGTACAGTTTCGTGGCCCTGGCCAAAGCCGGCCGGCACATGCTGCGTGAGAACGGCGCCCTGCTGACGCTGACCTACCTGGGTTCGGAAAAAGTCCTGCAGAACTACAACGTGATGGGCCTCGCCAAAGCCTCTCTGGAAGCCAATGTCCGCTACATGGCGGCGAGCCTGGGTGAAGATGGTATCCGGGTGAACGGCATTTCCGCCGGACCCATCAAGACTCTGGCGGCCTCGGGGATCAAGAGTTTCCGAAAAATGCTCGCTGAAAACGCCAAGCGGGCGCCGATTCGCCGCAACGTTACAATCGATGAAGTGGGTAATAGCGCCGCGTTCCTCTGCTCCGACATGGCCAGCGGTATCACCGGTGAAATCCTGTTTGTCGACGGTGGCTTCAACATTACCGGCATGGCCAATCAGGAAGAATAGTGAGCTCGTTCCGACCGCGGTTGCCCGTCCCGGCGGGTGACCGGACCTCCCGGACTTTCAGAAGCGTCAGTCTCCGAGTCGGTCCCTGACCGGCAAGCCGTCAGTCCTGAACCATCGCGCGGGCGACCGCATCCATCCAGTCGACAAACGAGCTGCCGTCCGAATCCAGAACGTTCAGCCCCACGGCGTAATCGCCGGAGGGTCGCTGCTCGCACCAGACAATCTC
>JAWVWU010000661.1:0-1665 GCA_033723595.1 Marinobacter sp.
CTATCCGGGTCGGAGAGTTCACAGTAGCGGACGATCAGATTCTGGCGCTCTTTGAGCCAGCGATCGATCAGCTCGCTGACGCCACCCCAACGTTCCCTGGCATCGTGGCAATTTTCTAACATGTGACCTCCAACTCGCACACCGCAGCGCTTTTTTGATTTGGTTCAAGTTAACCCAGCCACTGCTCCGCGGCAACCACAAGCCCGCATTTCCACGATTTTTTCGGCGACCTACCCGATCAGCTCAGGGCGCCGGGAGGGCCGGATAGCGCCCACCAGGATGGCCAGCCCCATGACCGTAATCAGAGTGAAAAAAATGGCTGTCCAGCCTGCGATACTCAACCCGAGGAACCGCCAGAGCACTTCAGCGCAGTCTCCGGTCCCGCGGATGGCAATGCTCAGCACTTCCCTGAGCGGCAGAATGTCGAGCAGGTAATCCACGGACGGCCCGCACGAAGGCACCTGATCGGCTGGCAGGCTTTGCAACCAGAGCTGACGACTGGCCAGACCCAGACCTGCGCCTGACATCAGTGCCATCAACAGTCCATAGATCCGGCCGCCCCAGCCGGCGGGGTTATGCAAAGCAGCCAGAAGCGACACCAGGCCGACCGCCATGAACGCATAACGCTGGAGCCAGCATAACGGGCACGGATCGAGCAGCATCACGTATTCCATGTAGAACGCGACAGCCAGAAGCACGGCACACACGACAAAAACGAGCGAAAAGACAATCCGACGATTCAAGGGACAACCTCTTGTGGACAGGGCCTGATAAAGCTGGCGAGCAGGCTGCAAGCTGCTTCAAGTCCTGCTATTCTCGAGACTCCAAGCGGGGCAGCGGCCCCTCGCCACTTAACCGTAAATAGTGATGAACTTCAAGCTTATGATGGGTCACCTCCGGCGCTTTACCGTGTTCTTTTTCATGTTATCGATGGCATTCTCCGCCACCCTGGCCCACGCCGAAGGCAGCGGGGAGGCTCCGGCCGGAGAAGAGGGCGGAGCCGAGACCGTATACGTCGATATGACGCCAGCGTTTGTTACCCAGGTTGGCCAGCCCGGTCAGCGCCTGAGCTACCTCAAGGCCAACGTCACCCTGCGGGTCTCATCCAAGGCAGCCGAAGAGGCCGTCAAGGCACACATGCCGCGAATGAGACACGAACTGGTCATGCTGTTCAGCAGCCAGACCGACGTTGATCGCCTGTCGACGGGGGACGGCCAGGATGCCTTGCGTTCAGAGGCGCTGAACCGCATTAACAAAGTACTGGAAGATCAGCACCGGGAAGAACGGGTAGACGATGTGCTGTTCACGACCTTTGTGGTGCAGCGCTGATCCGAGCCTGAACGCACGAATCAGCGGAATGAGGCGCCGGTGAAGGCATCCGGCGATCAGGCGATTCGGGCGATAAACGCCTCGTGACTGTCACGGGCGGCCTGCTCGGCCTGACCATCCTCCCAGCCGGCTTCCCAGGCAGCAATGACGACCTCGCCACGATAGGGACAGCGCTCCCGGCTCATATGCATTCCTGCTGCCATGTAGCCCTGACGGTAAGCCTTGTTGAGGGCATCAACATCCCAGCCCAGTTTGATATGCCTGGCCATGACCGCACTCCTTGCCATCGATGCTGTGAGAGAGGGTAAACACGGTGTATTGACCGACGCTATCAGC
>JAWVWU010000662.1:0-1661 GCA_033723595.1 Marinobacter sp.
ACTCCCAGGACGATGTGGTGCGGACGATTCTGGAGCGAACAGGCGATTTACGGTGAGCAGAAAGACAGGAGAGGGTTGTTGGCAAAATCGTCGGGTATGAGACGCGCAGGTCGCTGGCTGGCCTGGAGCTTCGGCTCACTGTTCGTGATGTCCGTTCTGGTGCTGGTGGTTTTCCGGTTTGTTCCGCCGCCGACCTCGGCGTTCATCATCGCGGACCGGCTGGAACACGATGGCCAGGACATTCGTCGTCAGTGGGTCGACCTGGATCATATGTCCCGATGGCTCCCGCTGGCGGTGGTTGCCAGCGAGGACCAGCGGTTTCTGCAGCACTGGGGACTCGACCTGAAGGCCATCGCCACAGCCGTTGACGATTATCGGCAAGGCGATTCGCTCAGGGGCGCCAGCACGCTCTCCCAGCAGACGGCCAAAAACCTGTTCCTGTGGAATGGTCGTCAGTTCGTCCGTAAGCTTCTCGAAGCCGGCCTGACCCTGGAAATGGAAGGCGTGTGGAACAAACGCAGGATCATCGAGGTCTACCTGAATTTCGCCGAATTCGGTCCCGGCATTTACGGCGTGGAAGCCGCCAGTCGCGCGTTTTTCGGTCTTCATGCCAGCCAGTTGAGCCGCTGGCAGGCAGCCCGACTGGCTGCTGTGCTGCCCAATCCCCGAGTGCTGGATGCCGGTCATCCGACGGCGTATCTGTGGCAGAGAATCAACTGGATCACCGGTCAGATGAGACAGCTCGGTGGCACCGCCTACCTGAAATCAATCTACCGCTAGGGCCGGGTCTGGTCGATTGGCCACGGCCCTTGGACTGGTCCGTTTGGCACACTAAAGTAGGACCATTGATTCAATCCGTTCCAGGGATCACCAATGACGTCTGAAACCTCACCCCCGCGTTCGGTTCGCCTGCCGGCAACCGACTCACCGTTAATGGCCCAGACTGACGACGAGGCGGCCGAGCAGCTCGTGGATTTTATCCGGCGCTATCCGCGTCTGCTTGTGCTGACCGGCGCCGGCGTGAGTACTGACTCTGGTATACCCGACTACCGGGATCAGGACGGTGCCTGGAAACGCCGGCAGCCGGTTCAGCATCAGGACTTCATGGCACGCGCGGACATCCGTCAGCGCTACTGGGGGCGCAGTCTGATTGGTTGGCCGGTGATGCGTAACGCCCGGCCCAATCCCTCCCACTGGCATCTGGCAGAGCTTGAGCGACGGGGACACGCCGCAGCACTGGTCACCCAGAATGTGGATGGCCTGCATCAGCAGGCGGGCAGCGAGCAGGTGGTGGACCTGCACGGTCGAGCCGACCAGGTGATTTGTATGAGCTGTGATTTCCGCTGCGACCGCCATCATGTCCACCAGCTCAGCGGCGAACTCAACCCGGAATACACCCGGTTTACGGCCTCAACCGCACCGGACGGCGATGCGGACCTGGAGGTGGATTTCACCCGGTTTCGGGTCGCCGATTGTCCCCGGTGTCAGGGAATTCTCAAACCGGACGTGGTGTTCTTCGGTGATAATGTGCCACGCACCCGGGTCCAGGGAGCGCTGGACCATTTGCGCTCCAGCGACGCACTGCTGGTCGTAGGCTCGTCATTGATGGTGTATTCGGGATTCCGGTTCTGCCGCTATGCCCAGGAGTGGAACAAACCCAT
>JAWVWU010000663.1:0-1653 GCA_033723595.1 Marinobacter sp.
ACGTCGTTCACGATGGCCAGCCCGGTGGATCTGCTGGCCCGGTGGCAGATTGGCGACCGGGTGGAATTTGGCGCCCGTGGCACACGGCGTCAGGGCGTAATTGAGCAGATCAACCGCAAGACGGCGACGGTGAGAGCCACCGGTCAATGGCAGGACATGCGTTACCGCGTACCGGCCTCACTGCTCGACCGCCCCGGCACCTGACGCGAGCAACAGGTTTTTGAGTTCGGGCAGACAGGATCCACAGTTGGTGCCGCATCGCAGCCGCTCGCCCAAAACCTCCACGGTGGTCGCGCCTGCCTCCACCGCGCGGGTGATCTGACGTTCGCCAACCTGAAAACAACTGCAAACCACCGTACCAATGTCCTCCCGGTCCACATCCCGGGCGGCCAGCAGCGATCGCCGCTGGCTTGCCGACAGCGTCGTCTCACCAAAGCAGCTGACCAGCCAGGCAATATCCGGCAGTCGCGCCCCTGCGCTATCCACCAACAGCACCGCTTGCAGTTGACCGT
Organism: Marinobacter sp.; assembly: GCA_033723595.1. Lineage (GTDB taxonomy): Bacteria > Pseudomonadota > Gammaproteobacteria > Pseudomonadales > Oleiphilaceae > Marinobacter. The sequence goes on from JAWVWU010000663.1 coordinate 513, forward strand.
TGTCCAGCCGGGCGGCCCGGAACACGCCGCGGGCCGTATCCGCCATCACCAGCTGGGGCGGGCCGCCCAGCCAGCTTTCCGCAAACGCCGCCCAGTCGATCCGATCGCGACCGGCCAGCCACCAGCTGTCGCAGTCATTCTGTGGGGCATGGCTCCAGTATTCGGCCTGGTCCGGTCTGAACTGGCCGGGACGGGTCAACAGCCGGGCCTGCCAACGAGCCCGAAACGCCGCCAGTCGGGCGGTGCCGTGTTTCGATTCCGGCTGACCGGACAGCGGGTCCGTCACCGCCGCGGTCAGCGCAGAGGCCAGCCCGTCGGACGCGTAGCGCCGGCTCCAGTGAATCGGCACGAATACCTCACCGGGGCGCTGAGCATCGGTGAGCCGCACCCGACCAATGTAGCGGTTGTCTCCCCGGGCGAGTATCCCCAGCTCACCGTGGCTCAGACCATAAGTGCGGGCATCCTGAGGATTGATCTCGATGAACGGCTCTGAGCGGTGTTGCAGCAAACGCGCAGACTGGGCAGTCCGGGTCATGGTGTGCCACTGGTCCCGTATGCGCCCGGTATTGACCACCATGGGCGCGGCCACCGACGGTTGCTGAATCGGGGCAACCGGCCTGATCGGAACGAAACGGGCCCGGCCGTCGGGCGTGTCAAACCGGCCATCGCCGAACACCCTCGGGGTGCCCTGTGGCGACTGCTCCGTGACCGGCCACTGCACCGGCAGGAGTTGCTCGTAGTCCTCGTCGCAGAGGTGCGCCAGGGCACCGAGATCGAAGGTCCGCCGGCCGTCATTACCATAGGCGGACAGCGCAGCATGCTCACGGAATATGGCCGCCGGGCTGTCGTAGTCGAATGCGCTTTCAAAGCCTAACCGCCGGGCCACCGAACTGATGATCCACCAGTCGCTGCGGGCGTCGCCAGGCAGGGGCAGAAAGGCACGCTGGCGGGAGATTCGACGCTCCGAATTGGTGACGGTGCCCGACTTCTCGCCCCAGCCGGCCGCCGGCAGCAGGATGTCGGCGTAAGCACCGGTGTCGGTGTCGGCCATGCAATCGGACATGATGACCGTCGGGCAGCGGCTCAGCGCCTCGCGAACCCGGGCCGAGTCAGGCAGGCTCACCGCGGGATTGGTCGCCAT
>JAWVWU010000664.1:0-1646 GCA_033723595.1 Marinobacter sp.
CCGGTCAGACTGGACTCCGTGTCCGCCGGCTCGACCAGAAACTGACTAAGCTCATTGAACAGCCGCATGCCCAGGCGTGAGGTGCGTTGCAGTCTCGCCGGCAGGTCAGCGGCCAGGTGCGCCAGGTCGTCGTCCTGCCCTGCCGGGCCGGCATCGTCGCCAAGCCCGGCCAGCCATTCCCGTATCGCCCCCGACCAGCGGCGAAACTCGCCCCCTTCGCACCCCCCGTAGATCACCGGCGCCTGTTGGGGCGACCGGGTACAGATCTGATCGAACACGCCCATCAGCGACAAGCCGTCGGCGTAACAATGGTGAATTCGCAACAGCAGCGCGGCGCCACCCCGGGCATTGGGCAGCAGCCAGAATTTCCAGCGTGGGCGGTAGTCCGGGAGCGGCTGGTTCAGCCGGGCGGACACCCAGGCCTGAAGGGCGGTCTCGTCAAACGTATCGTGAATCACTTCGAGGTGGTGGGACAGCGAGAACGCCGGATCCGGTTCCCAGCGCCACACTGGCGACTGTCGCGTCGGAATACATCGAAAGCGTTCCCAGGCCAGCCAGTAGGCCGCCAGAAAGTCGGTAAGACGATCCCCCGTGAGCCCGTCGACCCGCATCAGCACGGTGATGGTCATGGGGTTTTCGGGGCTTTCCAGTGCCAGCCAGGCGGAATCGGCAGGTGACAGTAAGCGCGTGTCCTCGTGACTCAAGGCCTGACTACCCCGGGTAGATGAATGCGACGTGAAAACATGACGTGACAGAGCATTGTGCCAGACAAGCGGAAACGGCTCCACAACACCTGCGTTACAAAAAATTACACAGTAACAATAACCCTTCCCTATACTGAATTTAGGGACTTTTTTCAGGATGTTGTGAACCGACCAGCATCGTGAACCCGGCTCAGGCAGGGCCATACCGACATCGCTGCGGTCCGGGTTTTGCTAGCGAACGTCGGCGTCTGGCTGGCTCCGGCGCGACACACAGACCGTAATCTCTGCCAATGGCTGCCTCCGGAGGTAGCGCTAGTTTGGCCCGTCCGGCAGGCCTGTAATCGCTGGTCTGCTGTTGTCCGAGCCTGAGCTATAACGATAATAACGAGGGCGTCCTTCGCTGCTAGCTGTGGGAGTGTGGTCATGAAAGCGAGTCATGTTCGGAAACTGATCAAGCCGATCGACAGTGCCTATTCCGAGATGTTCTCCGGACGGGTCTACCGCGTCGGCCGCGGCGCCGTGTCCGTGCGTAACCACAGCGGCACCGCGACCCAGACAGTGATCGGCGTGCACGGGTTCCTTGAAAACCACTGCTACTTCACCCAGGCGTACGAAGCACCGACGACCGAGCTGATCCTGCTGACCTGCAGCAATTATCATATTCCGGTGAATGGCGTCACACCGGAAACCCCGGACTGGGAAATTCCCATCAAGTATCCGGAAGCGACCATCGAGTATGACGCTTGCATCCTGAACCAGGCGCTGGCGAATCTGCCCACCACCGGCAACATCCGACTGCATGGCCATAGCCGGGGCGGTGCCGTGATTCTGGAAGCCGTATCACAGCATCCGGAGCTGTACGAAAACATTGAAATCATCCTGGAAGCACCGGTTCTGCCCCAGGGCAAGCTGCACGCCCTGGTCACAACCCTGCTTGAACCG
>JAWVWU010000665.1:0-1645 GCA_033723595.1 Marinobacter sp.
CACTCGCTGCCACCACCGCCGGATAGGATCGTACCGTGTCCATGACCGACACCAGTGTCTGGTAGTCCACTGCCCCCGCCACCTGAAGAATCACGCTGGTTTTTTCCGGCATCCGCGCCTTGATGGCTTTCAGGGTTTCCCGCAGCGACAAATAGTCCTGGCCCGCCGCGCCGACCGGCAGATCGCGGATCACCCCACGTTTGCTGTCAGCGATCGTTATTCCCTGCGGGCGCACGCGGACAACCAGCTGCACCGTCTCAGGGTCCGGGGTTTCACCGGGTGCCATGCCCGGAAAATCAAGATTGATCCAGTGGATCTGGCTGAACACCATGCCCAGCAGCAACACCGGCACCAGGACGATCATCAGGTTCATGAAGGCCGTGATGTCCAGGTCCGGATTGCCCTGCAATCTGCGATGTCTCCGTCTCATGATTGCCAGTCCCCGTTAACGCTCAGGCGTATCCGCCTGTTCGGAAACAATATTCAGCAACTTCACGCCGGCCATTTCAAAACTGTCGACGATCTCGTTGGTGCGGGTTTGCAGCACGGCATGAAACATCAGCAGCGGAATCGCCGACATCAGTCCAAACGCGGTGGTGTTCATGGCTACGGAGATACTTTGCGACAGCAGGGAAGCCTTCTGTGACGGGTCCGCACTGGCGACTGCCGTAAACGCGGCGATCAGGCCGATAATGGTGCCGAGCAACCCCAGAAGGGTCGAGATATTGGCCAGCGTCGCCAGATACTGGGTGCGCTTCTCAAGCCGGGGCAAAACCTCCATCAAGCCCTCCTCCATCGCGTACTCGATTTCCTCACGCCGGTGATTACCCAGCAGGCGCCCGATCCCAGCGCCCATGACCGAGGCAATGGCACTGTCCGAGTTCGATGCTGCCTGCATGGCGCGCCGGTAGTCCCGTTTACGTAGCAGCGGCAGGATACCCTGCTCGTATACGCGGCGGTTCTTGCGGCGCACGCCGCTCAGGTACACAAATCGCTCCAGGGCGATAGCCAGCCCAATGGCCAGTACCAGTGCGATCGGGTACATAAACGGACCACCCTGTTGAAAAAACCGAACAACCGTATCAAGCATGCATCATCTCCAGTGTTTATTGGCCCGGTACCGCGGCGTCAATGTCCGGGTCCAGCGTCTTACGAAAATAGCGGTGACGCTCCAGCGTCAGCGGATCAACCGGCTCCTTCAGCCCAGGGGCACGGTCGTTGAGACGGGTGCGGGGACGTCGCGGCAAGGTGGGCGGCTGCCACGGTAATATATAGAGAACGCGCGGATCATCGTCGTTGGTTCTGGGTGCAATCCCGGTCACGGTCATCGCCCGGGGGGCTGACTCAGCCATTGGCTTGCCTTGCTCCGGCGTGCCCTGTTCCAAGGTTCCCTGGGCGTGCAGCCAGGCCGAACCGAGCAGGCAGGCCAGGCCGACAAACCGGCGCAGCGCTTTCATATTATTTCAGTCTCCGCTCAAGATCGGCGATCCAGCCGTCCACCGTGTGATTATCGTCGCCACTGAGTTGCTGGTAGCGCTGGTACTCTGTCAGCGCTGTTTTCAGGTCCAGCAGATAGAGTTCCGACAGGACGCCCAGGTTGTAGTGAAGCTCAGCTGCGTCCGGGGCGTGAATCAGGCCGTCGCTC
>JAWVWU010000666.1:0-1642 GCA_033723595.1 Marinobacter sp.
CCGGGGTGTCCGGATCTGGTCCGCGGCCTGCTCGACGGGGCAGGAGCCTTATTCCATCGGCATGGTGATTGATGAGTACCGCCGGATGAAGCCCGGTAAGCTCAGCAGTGATATCCGCATCACCGCGACCGATATCTCCAAAAGTGTGCTGGAAGTGGCCCGTCGCGGCGAGTATGAAATGCTGGCCATCGGCCGGGGTTTATCGCCGGAGCGACAGAAGAACTTTTTCACCACCTCGGCCAATGGCAGCTGGCAGATCAAGCCGTCAATCAAGGCCATGGTGGATTTTCGCGAGCTGAATCTGCTCGAGCGCTACATGCTCGGAAAGTTTGACCTCGTGTTCTGCCGCAATGTGCTGATCTATTTTTCCGCTGAACTGAAACGGGACATTCTGACGCGGATCCACGGCACTCTGAACCCGGGTGGCTACCTGATCCTGGGCGCGTCGGAATCCCTGAACGGGCTGCCCGATCTATATGAAATGGTGCAGTGCCACCCCGGCATCATTTATCGCAAGAAATAACGCTCCCTCGGCGAGTTTGATGCCGATGTGACGTTTCAGGGCGCACCGAATTCGCCGAACTCAACCGGCTTGCGGATGCAGAACACGTGGGCGCCCGTGGCCTCGACCGCGTCCATAAGCTGTCCGCCAAGCCTCTCGTCAAGGACGAAGACCACCTCCACCGGCTGATCAGCCAGCTCAAAAAAATGGGCGGAATGCATCTTCCCGTGCTGTCCCTGTCCCTCGCTGTCCATGCGCTTGGTGTATTGCCGGATGCCCAGCTCATGGGCCTTGTCGATCACCAGCTCGATCACCCGCGTGCCCTCGTGGCGACGGTTCTGGGGCGCTATGAATATGATCTCGTAGCCTGGTTCCATTTCATGCTCCTCCATTAATCCAGCGTGCAAAGACAAAGGTCCCGAGTCCCAACAGCGTCATGGCCAGGGAGCCACCCACGTGCACAAAGATACCGCCAAGCGTCCACCAGAACTTGCCCGCCTGCAGCAACGTGACCATTTCGGCCGAGAAGGTCGAGAAGGTTGTCAGTGCACCCATGAATCCGGTGATGACGAAGAGTCGCCATTCCGGAGACAGGCTGGTGTTATGGGCAAAGAACGCAATCGCCAGTCCGATCAGGTAACCGCCAATCAGATTGGCGGCCAGCGTTCCCAGCGGGATCTCCGGGAAGAGCGCGTTCAGGCGCATACCGAGAAACCAGCGAATCAGGGCACCGCAGGCCGCGCCGCCACTAATGGCAAGTACAGAGGTCCACATCGATTTGTCTCGTCCAGGGTCATGGGAAGTCGAAAAAAGGTCGATTACAGCCAATACTATCAAAGAAATACTCACCCGGTCGGCTCCGTAACGCATATGGGTTGATCGGCAGGGCCTGATTCACCTGAATCAGGTTTCTGTGAGAGCGGATTGGCGCGATTATCAAATGAGCTGGAGGGTCTGTATGCTGGATCAGGCCAGAGCCGGGTTGGTCGCCATCGGAGTGCGTTTCACGCCCACGGCGACAGCAGGGGGCTCTGATGGGCGGCAGGCCCGGACCACCGGTAGGATAGTTCCCGGTCTCAGCGTCGCCGCTGCCGGTGAATACAGTCGTCCCTTAAAACCAGAGCAGCAAGGAGCAGCCCG
>JAWVWU010000667.1:0-1642 GCA_033723595.1 Marinobacter sp.
ATCGGCCTGATCATCGGCCTGCTGGCCAAGGGTCCGTTGACACTGATTCTGCTGGGCACACCGGTATTTTTCTGGGCGCTCTGGAGCCGGGGCTGGAAAACCCTGTTTACCGAACTGCCTTGGGGTCGTGGCCTGCTGCTGACGGTGGTGATAACCCTGCCCTGGTACATCGCCGCGGAGCTCAAGACGCCGGGTTTCCTCGATTACTTCATCGTCGGTGAGCACATCAAGCGCTTTCTTGATCCGGGCTGGGCAGGGGATCTCTACGGGTCTGCCCACAGTCAGCCCCACGGCATGATCTGGCTGCACTTTATTGGCGCCACCTTCCCCTGGAGCCTGGTGGGACTGGCCGGTCTGGTTATCGCCTGGCGACACGGCGCGCTGAGCGGTCGCCTGCGTTCAGGCCTGGCGGACGTCCGCATCCGACTCGCGGTAACGTCGACTCTGACAGCACCGGTGTTCTTCACGCTGTCCGGCAATATTCTCTGGACCTACGTGCTGCCCTCACTGCCTTTCTTTGCGGTGCTGGTGGCCGTCGGGCTATCCGCCCTGGGTGACGCGGAGTCCCCGGCACGGGGACGGGCCGGACTGGCCGCCATACTGTTGGTGCCAGTCATCGCGACGGTCGGCGGTCTGTACGTGAGCTTTGACAACCTGACGCTGCGGACCGAGAAACCCATCGTGGCAACCTACAATCAACGGGCGACAGTCATGACGCCGGCGCTGACCTACGTGGGTGAGCCGCCGTTCTCCGCGCTGTTCTACAGCGCCGGCAAGGTTCGCTCCGTCGACCTGGGCGAGCTGCCTCGCAACGATGACGGCACCGCCAAATGCCTGCCGTTCATGGCGGTCAACAAATCGGACCTCAAGGCGTTCAAAGCGCTTTGCCCGGACGCCCACGCCATCAGCCACAGCAAGCATTACACCTTGTTCCAGACCCCTGTAGTGAGGACCGCTCCGGCCAAGGCGCCGGCACCGATTGACTACACGGCCGCCTCGTAACAACGGCGAACGACTTGATCGCACCGTTTTGGTGATGCCGCCCTGCGGTGGCGCACCAAAACGGCTCGCCGCTCTCCCCGACGCCTGACTGAGGGCATCCGCGACGCGACAAACCGGAGCCTGAACAACGGCCTGCTGCACCAAGACGCTTCTGGCATCCAAATTGCACAACCCTGGTTGAGGAATCAAATGGCCAGTGGCCAGTGGCTGACCGAGTGTCTGCCTGGACTCAGACAATGACAACCAATGGATTGCTAGGGTTCCGATCGGTTTGACCGATGCCTGGTCCGAGAGCAATCGACCTTCTTGCAAGGTTACACGGCGGGATAAAAGCCCGGGAGGTTGACCAGTGGCGTGCTTGCCATTTGGTTCCTCTTGAATGACCCGACGCCCGCTTGCAAAGGAGGTCTTCCATGACCCGCTCGTTCTTAACTGCCATTGTGCTCGCCTGTTCTGTTGCCTTTGCCCCTCTGGCTTTGGCCAAAGACAAATTCAATGTGTGCTGGTCCATCTACGTCGGCTGGATGCCCTGGGGCTATGGTGATACCTCAGGCATCATCAAAAAGTGGGCCGACAAGTACGACATCGAGATCAATGTCACCCAGATCAACGACTACATCGAATCCATCAACCAGTACAC
>JAWVWU010000668.1:0-1632 GCA_033723595.1 Marinobacter sp.
CCGGGTTTCGTCCTGGATGATTTCATCCATGGACGGGCTGCCGACCAGCGCCTGGACGCGTTCGGTGTCGCCCTGAAAAAGGGCCAGAAGGGCCCGGAGTGTGAGCAGGCAGACTGCGATGCTGAACCAGGTCAGTCCGGCCAGCCAGAGGGTCTGTGGTATCCACAGGGGCGTGCCCAGCGGTGTGTTGGCGGTCGCACCGTCGGCGAACGACGCATGGGCCACATCGAACACCGCGCCAACGATCAGCACGCAGAACAGGGCCAGGGCAAGCATTGCCAGCATATCGAGCACGGCCCGTACGCGCTGGGGGAAATTCAGATAAAGCGCATCAATACGGATGTGGGCCTTGCACATCAGCGTGTAGGCGAAGGACCAGCTCGCGCTGACGGCCATGATGTACCCGGTGATTTCGGTCGCATGAACCGCCGAACGCCCCATGACCTGGCGGGTAATGACCTCTACCGTGACGATGACCACGGTGAGCAGTATCAGCATACCACCGGCCCGGGCCAGCCAGAGAGAGCCGGTCTGTACCCCGCCCAGCATGCGGTCGAGAATGACGTTAACCTGTTGAAACATAGCAGTCTCCAGGGCGGCCGGGCGAGGCCAGGCCGCCAGTCTCGGATCCGGTGGTTACTTGGTCGCTTTCAGTCCGGTAACCGCGCCCACGGTCTGGTTCCAGCGATCAACCCACTCCTGATCGACACGACCGGCCCAGTTCGGCAGAACGGTGTCTTCCAGTGCCCGACGGGCCTCGGCAAAGTCGGCCTTGGTGGCTTTGACCAATACCATGTTGCCGGGCTTGCCGCGGCTGCACTCGCCTTGTCCGGTCAGGCAAGCAATGCCCTCCTTGGTTTCGTCCACGGCGGAATTCCACACCGGGTTTTCATACTCGGTCTTGATCTGGTCGGTGAGCCATTGCTGGGTTCCGGCCGAGAGGCTGTTCCACTTCTTGCCGTTCATCGCCGTGACTACGTGATCCCAGCCGCCCACCGGCAGCGGATACAGGTGGGTGGACACTTCGTGCCAGCCAGAACTGTAGCCGGACAGCGAGCCGGTCACGGCACAGTCGATTACACCACGTTGCAGCGCACCCGGAACTTCGCTGAAGTTCAGGGTGATGCCTTCAGCTCCGATGGCCTCGAGGAATTCGGCCGTGGTCCGGCCGCTGGCCCGGATTTTCTTGCCCTTCAGGTCCGCCAGGCCGTTGATTTCGGTGTTACAGAACACCATCTGCGAGGGATAGGGCACCACCGCCAGCAGCTTGGCGCCGTTAAAGCGCTTGGCAAAGGCATCGGCCAGCACCGGACGGTAGGCGTCGGCCACTTTGCGGGCCGTGTCGACATCGGGCGCAATCATCGGCATGTCCAGACCTTCCAGTTCCGGGGCGTCGGAAACCGCGTAGTCGGCGACGGTCGAGGTGACGTCAATCACGTCCCGTGCCATCAGGCGATACACTTCGCCGCCACCGAGTCCCATCTGATCAAAGGTGGTGACCTGGGTAGAAATGTTGCCGCCGGAGGCCTCGGGCACATGGTCCGCCCAGAACGGCTTTTCAAAATTCTGGTACAGCGACAGGCTGCTCCAGCTACCGACGTAGGAAATCTTGGTCTTGTCGAGATCCTGGGC
>JAWVWU010000669.1:0-1625 GCA_033723595.1 Marinobacter sp.
CGTGGCGATTATCATGGATGGCAACAATCGCTGGGCGAAGGCTCACCGGTTGACCGGTGTGGCAGGCCATAAGGCGGGTGTGAATGCCGTCAAGGCGGTGGTCGAAACCTGTGCCAGGGAAGGCGTGGAAGTGCTGACCCTGTTCGCCTTCTCCAGTGAAAACTGGCGTCGCCCGGCAGACGAAGTCTCGGCGTTGATGCGTCTGTTTCTGTTTGCGCTTGAGCGTGAAGTCAAGAAACTGCACCGCAATAACATCCGTTTGCGCATCATTGGCGACCGGTCCGCTTTCAGCGATACCCTGCAGGAACACATGGACCGCGCAGAGGCGCTCACCCGCGATAACACCCGCATGACCCTGGTGATCGCAGCCAACTACGGCGGCCACTGGGACATCACCCAGGCCACCCGCGCCATCGCCGAAGAGGTCAAGGCGGGGACCCTGGATCCGGCTGACATAACCGACGATACCCTTCACGAGCACCTGTCCATCAGTGACCTGCCGTTACCGGACCTGATGATTCGCACCGCCGGTGAACAGCGTGTGAGCAATTTCATGCTCTGGCACCTGGCCTACACCGAGCTTTACTTCTCACGTGTATACTGGCCAGACTTTCGCGAAACGGAAATGCGTGAGGCGCTCAAGGCTTATGCGGGACGCCAGCGACGGTTTGGTCAGACCGACGACCAGATTGCCTGTCAAACCGTTCAAAAATAACGACAACAGAGCGACCGGCACTGTGCTCAAAACCCGAATTATTACCGCCCTGGTTCTTGCTCCGATCGCGGTGATCGGAATCTTCTTCCTGCCGCCGTTCGGTTTTGCCCTGTTTACCGGGCTGATCATCACCATCGGCGCCTGGGAATGGGCGAACATGTCCGGCTGGACGTCGATGGCTGCGCGGATTGCTTATGGCCTGGCGGTTGCCATCATCCTGTCTGGTTTGCTGACGGTCGACGCCATCAGCGTCCTCTGGCTGGCATTGCTGTGGTGGTTGGTGTCGTTCCTGATGGTGCGCAGCTATCCCGGGGGCAGCCAGTTGTGGCAGTCACCAATTATCCGCGTGCTCATTGGTGTGCTGGTTCTGGTGCCGGCCTGGGTGGGTCTGAATCACATGCGAACCGGCGTGTTCCAGTTTGGGGTGTCGAACAACAATCTGCTGTTGATTCTTTACGTCTTCTGCATCGTCTGGGTGGCGGATATCGGCGCTTATTTCGCGGGGCGGGCCTTCGGTAAGGCCAAGCTGGCGCCGCGAGTCAGCCCCGGGAAATCCTGGGCCGGCGTCTGGGGCGGGCTACTGGCCGTTGCGATTCTGGCCAGCCTGGTCGGATTGCTGGCGCAGGCTTCAACGGCGAACACACTGATGCTGGTTCTGGCGAGCCTGGTCACTGGACTGGTGTCGGTTTTGGGCGACCTGGTAGAAAGCATGATGAAGCGCTTCCGCGGCATCAAGGACAGCAGCCAGCTGTTGCCCGGCCATGGCGGAATCATGGATCGCATTGACAGCCTGACCGCGGCCATCCCGGTTTTCGCCCTGATGATCACGCTGCTGGGCTGGCTCAGCGCGGGCGGTGTGTGATGCGGCACGTTACGATCCTCGGCGCGACCGGCTCCATTGGTCTGAACA
>JAWVWU010000670.1:0-1619 GCA_033723595.1 Marinobacter sp.
CATCAGTTGCCACTCCTCCTCGCGAAACGCGGGCCGGAGAATATCCTGGAACTCCGCGGGGGCGAGGGATTTCATTTGCTGCGACAGCACCTCGGCGACCACCGGCGCACGCTCCTGGTTGAACGCAGGATCGCCGAACACGTCGTGAGTGGCCATCACGGCCTTGTTGTTCATGGCCTTTTTCAACTCGGTGTAGCCTGACATGCCAAAGGTGACCTGCGCCGTCAGTTTCATCAACAGGGAGTTATCCAGTAACGGTCGCAGATGCTTCTGGATGATAACGCGCGTTCGATCGCCGTGCTGACCGTTTATCATCGCGTCAGCCACTTTTTCCACGGTGATCAGCTCATTCGCCACCAGGCGGCTCCAAACCTCACTGATCTCATTCTGGCGCCGCAGAAACAGCCCCTGAACGCGCCAGAACAGCATGCGTGTAGGCTCCAGCGGCCGAAAAATCAGGTTGATGGCCAGCCAGTTAGTGGCAAACCCGATGCCAAAGCCGGCCACCGGCAACAGCCAGAATTCGGGATAACGGTGCCACAGCGGCGCGACCGCAGCCCCCAGCAGGCCGCCGATCACCGCGCCGGAATTGATCACCCGGCGCAGCTCAACAGCGCCCGCTTCCCGGAAAATACGATTCATCAGATCAGGGTGAAGCGCCAGCTCCCGGCTTAACAGGGCCTTGAGGTCGACCAGTTCGGACAGGTCATCGCCAAAGTCCTCCACCAGCGACTCAACCCGGGACGGCAGCTGTTCCCGGGCCCAGCTGTAGATGCGCTCGCGCAGAAACGTTGGCAGGTTGTCCCAGAGCACCGGCTGGATGTCATACATGATCTCATCGATGTATTCGTCCAGCCGCGGGTTTACCTGCGAGACCACCTGCTCCACGATACGCCGCGGCTCCAGCTTGCGATAGACGGCGTTCAGGTCACCGAGCTGGGCCAGCGTGCGGTCCACACAGATGTGCGCCATTTTCTCCGCCTTGCGCGGAATCACGCCTTGCCAGCCGAACCAGCGGCCGATTCCCACAAACTGCACCGGGTAAAACGACATCTGAATGGCCAGCCAGTTGGTAAACCAGCCAACCACAGCGGCGACCACCGGTACTGACCAAAACGCTGCATCCATCAAGCGAACCAATCCCCATGCCAACCCGGCAACCGGACCCGGTGGGCCCTCCGGTAGTAACCTTGCTTACCACATAGGCCGACCTGGAGTGTCCCGGCAAGCCCTCACGGCAAACAGCTGAAATGAAACGTTGATGATGCGGGATCTGACACCGGATTGCATTGACCGAGACGCCCTCGTTTTACGGACGGCGAGGCCGTGACCGGCGTGCAGCGGTTCCGGAGGCAAAAAAAACCGGTCTGTCCTCGGGACAGACCGGTTTTGTCGCTACACCGGCGGCAGATCACTGGTAATAGGCGTTCTCGGTGTAGGTATGGTCGGTGACATCGCGCACACCGGTAATCTCCGGAACGCGCTCTTTCAGGGTCGATTCGACGCCCTGCTTGAGGGTCAGACTGACCGCACTGCAGCCCTGGCAGCCACCACCAAAACGCAGCACCGCAACGGATTCTTCCACGACCTCGACCAGCGACACCTCGCCACCGTGCGCC
>JAWVWU010000671.1:0-1613 GCA_033723595.1 Marinobacter sp.
CGGCATGCCGGACCTGATCCAGTTTTACCCGGAAGAGCGCCGCTATCGCATGATCGAGGTGAAAGGCCCGGGCGACCGCCTGCAGGATAATCAACTGCGCTGGCTCGACTTCTGCGCCCGCCATGATATGCCGGTGGATGTCTGCTATGTGAGCTGGAGTGATGACGGCCCCAACGGTGGGAATCCGGCATGAGCTACCGGGTCGCGGTGCGGGCCCTGTGCGAATTCACCGCCAAACGGGGTGATCTGGACCTGCGTTTTACGCCGTCGCCCACCGCTCTGGAAGGCATCGCCGGTCATCAGGAGGTGGCCGGCCGTCGCGGTGCCGGCTATCAGACCGAAGTTCCGCTGAGCGGTGATCATCGCAACCTGCGCGTGAGTGGCCGCGCAGACGGATACAGTGCCGCCCTCGGGCAGGTCGACGAGGTCAAAACCTACCGCGGCGACCTCGACCTGATGCCTGACAATCACCGTGATCTGCACTGGGCCCAGGCCCGGATTTACGGCCATCTCATTTGCCAGCGTGACGGGCTGAGCGAGATACGCGTTGCGCTCGTTTACTTTAACGTGGTCACCCAGAAAGAGCGGGTCCTGGTCGAGGTGGTCACCGCTGATGAGCTGCGCACAGACTTCGAGCAGCAATGCGATCTGTTTATCGACTGGGCCGAGCAGGAGTTGATGCATCGCGGTGGCCGGGATCGGACCCTGGCTGCCCTGTCGTTCCCACACACGGATTTCCGCACGGGTCAGCGCCCGCTGGCAGAAGCCGCTTACAAGACCGCGGCGGTTGGCAGTGCCCTCATGGCCCAGGCACCCACCGGCATTGGCAAGACCATCGGCACGCTGTTCCCGCTGCTTAAGGCAATGCCGGGGCAGGGGCTGGACAAGGTGTTTTTTCTGACCGCCAAGACCCCGGGTCGCCGTCTGGCGCTGGACGCAGCCCGCCGCCTGAATGAGCAAGCCGACCCGGAACCGATCCGGGTGCTGGAGCTGATCGCCCGGGACAAGGCCTGCGAACATCCGGACAAAGCCTGCCATGGCGAGTCCTGTCCGCTGGCCCGGGGCTTTTATGACCGGCTACCCGCCGCCCGCCAGGCAGCAGCAAACGCCGGGTGGCTGGATCAGCTGTCCCTGCGCGAGATTGCCCGGGCCCATGAGATCTGCCCCTATTATCTCAGTCAGGAAATGGCCCGCTGGAGCGACCTGGTGGTGGCGGACTACAACTATTACTTTGACCTGAGTGCCATGCTCTATGCCCTGACCCGTGGCAACGACTGGCGTGTGGCGGTGCTGGCGGACGAGGCCCATAACCTGGTGGCTCGGGCCCGGGGCATGTACAGCGCCGAACTGGACCAGCGCCGCCTGCGGGCCATCCGCCGCACTGCGCCGGCGGCGCTGAAGAAGCCCCTCAACGGCCTGCACCGACACTGGAATGATCTGTCAGCGCCCGCCGGTGGGCCCTTACCCGACCCGGACTACGAAGTGCGTCCGCTGATTCCGTCCAGTTTCCTGGCATCACTGCAGCGCACCGTTGCCGCCATGACCGACCACTTTACCGAGCATCCCTTCGCCATCGACAGCGACCTGCTGCGGTTCTACTTCGATCTGGTCCA
>JAWVWU010000672.1:0-1603 GCA_033723595.1 Marinobacter sp.
GACTCGTTCGCCGGCTTCACCACCAGCTTGTCGAGGTTGGCCAACACATGGTCCCGCTCCTTGTCATCCATGCACAGGAAAGTCGGCACATTCTCGATCAGGGGCTCTTCTGCAAGGTAATATCGGATCACTTCCGGTACAAAGGCATAGATCACCTTGTCGTCAGCCACACCGGAACCCGGTGCATTGGCAATTGCCACGTTGCCAGCCCGCCAGGCCCCGATCAGGCCGGGGATGCCGAGAGTTGAATCGGCGCGGAACACCGTCGGATCGATAAAGGTATCGTCCACACGGCGATAGATGACATCCACTTGCTTGGGTCCACGCAGGGTCCGCAGATAGACCCGGTCATTCTCCACGTACAGGTCGACATTCTCCGCCAGATAGCAGCCCATCTGCTGCGCCAGGAAACTGTGTTCAAAGTAGGCGGAATTATAGATACCCGGCGTCAGCACAATGATCACCGGCGTAACATCCTCGCGCGGCGACAGCGATGCCAGCATCTGCCAGAGCTGAAACGGGTAATCATCAACCGGTCCGATGGTCGACTCGGCAAACAGCTCCGGAAACACCCGTTTCATCACGGTGCGGTTCTCCAGCATGTAGGACACACCTGACGGCACCCGGAGATTGTCTTCGAGCACATAGAACTGGCCGTCTTCGCCGCGCACCAGATCGGTGCCACAGACGTTGGCCCAGACCCCGTGGGCCGGCGTAACGCCCTGACACGGTGCAAGATAATTACGGGAGTTGAGGATCAGATCGGCGGGTACGATCTTGTCCTTGAGTATTTTCTGATCATTGTAAAGATCGTTGATAAACAGGTTCATCGCTCTCAGGCGCTGCTTGAGCCCATCGCTGGTGCGCTTCCACTCGCGGGCCGAAATGGTTCTCGGCACGACATCCAGCGGCCAGGAGCGATCGATGTTCTGGCTGTCGGAATAAACCGTGAAGGAGATCCCCATCGAGGCGATGGTCGCGTCCAGCTGGCTTTGCCGCTGTACCAGCTCAGCCTCGCCATTGCGGGTCATGAAACGTGCCAGCGCCCGCGCAGGTGGTCGCGGCTGACCATCCGGATCGACCAGCTCATCGAAACAGCTTGGATAGGGGCGGTAGGGACTTATTGCAAAGGCATCCGTCATCAGGCGAGCGCTCCTGGCAGGTGATTGAGATGACCCCGGATCCATACTCACTCCGGGGCACGTTGCAGCGCGCTGACAGCCGACGACTCGGTTCTGCCAGACTTGAACACATGGGTCAGCAAAGTGGATGCCAGCTCTACACTCAGGCCGTCAATGGAGGGGATTCAGACGGCAGAGCTCCGGAATCGAGTGGCCATCAGGCGCCGGTCGCGCCAGCGGCCCTGATCATCAGACTGGGCTCCAGGGATTTGCGGGCCTCCCTTAAACTATAGTGGAGCCACCCCAGATTGCCAGCGCTGGCGGGTGCGCGCGTGCGCGGCAATCGTCGCGGTCGCAAGCGGGTGAATCGGCATTTAATCGCCGGCCGGTTTCTCTTACAATCCCACAACGCCCAGCGAGCCGGGACGGGGGCAAGGCCGCCATCCGCCCGCGCCCGGTGAACATCGAGTTTGCTTGTCGCC
>JAWVWU010000673.1:0-1603 GCA_033723595.1 Marinobacter sp.
ACATACCCCCCGGACCCTGATCATTTACGGAGCCGGCGTCATCGGCAGCGAGTACGCGTCGATTTTTGCGGGCCTCGGGGTGAAGGTGGATCTGATCAATCCGGGCGACCGACTGCTGACGTTTCTGGATGACGAGATCTCTGATGCGCTGAGTTATCACTTGCGCAACAACGGTGTGCTGGTCCGCCACAACGAACAGTATGAGAGCGTCGACGGGGACGACCAGGGCGTGGTGCTGTCGCTCAAGTCCGGCAAGAAGATCCGCGCCGATGCGTTCCTGTGGTGTAACGGCCGTACCGGCAACACCGACAATCTTGGGCTCGAGAACATCGGGTTGACCCCCAATGGTCGTGGACAGCTGACCGTGGATGAGCATTACCGCACGGCCATTCCCAACGTCCATGCGGCGGGTGATGTCATTGGCTGGCCGAGCCTGGCCAGCGCTGCTTATGATCAGGGCCGCTCGGCGTCGTCCGACATCGTCAAGGACGACCACTTCCGATATGTGTCTGATGTGCCCACCGGCATCTATACCATTCCCGAAATCAGCTCGGTCGGCAAGACCGAGCGCGAACTGACGGGCGCGAAAGTGCCGTATGAGGTGGGGCAGGCGTTTTTCAAGGATCTGGCGCGCGCGCAGATTACCGGCGAGGCCGTCGGTATGCTCAAGATCCTGTTTCACCGGGAGACCCGGGAAATCCTTGGCATTCACTGCTTTGGTGACCAGGCCGCGGAGATCGTTCACATCGGTCAGGCCATCATGAATCAGGCGGGCGAGGCCAATTCCCTGAACTACTTTATCAACACCACCTTCAATTACCCGACGATGGCCGAAGCCTACCGGGTAGCGGCGCTGAACGGGCTGAACCGTATTTTCTGACCGCGTGTGCGCCGTGACCAGTCACAACGCCCGGGCACAATCGCATCAAGGTATCGCTTAGTTGGCCGTCACCTGATCGCCGGTGTCCTTGTCGAGCCGACCCGGGAGCCGCAGTCCGCCCTGAGCCGCCCGATTGTCGAAGTAGATACGGGTGCTGGTGGGATAGTCGGTGATGATGCTGTCAATGCCTTTCTTCTCAAGATCAAGCATGTCCTGTATCCGGTTGACCGTCCAGGTTGAGACGTGAATGTCTCTCTGATGGGCAGCCTCCACGAGATTTGTTGAGCAGATGCGCCAGTTCAGGCACAGATAATCGCAGTGCAGCCGCGCGGCCAGGCTGGCCGGATTGGGGAAGCGCTTGTCTGCCACCAGACCGATCTTGATGTGGCGATCGCGGCGCTTGGTCTCCTGCAGGAACCAGGTGTCCGACGAGGTAATCGCAACCCGGTCGATCAGGTCGTTTTTCTGGATCAGCTCAGTCAGCCGGTTGCAGAGAATGTTGAGCCGTTGACGATTGTCGGCCTTGACCTCCAGTTGCAGGTGCGTAAATTCCGGGCAGGCTTCCATCACCTCAATCAGCGACGGAATGCCCGTTGGTCGTGGCCAGGTCGTGGTGTTCTTGCGGGCGTCCATCATTGACAGATCCGCTGCCGAACACTCGGCTACTCTGGCACTTTTGCCGGTAGTGCGGTCCACAGTCAGGTCATGGATGACCACGGGCTG
>JAWVWU010000674.1:0-1595 GCA_033723595.1 Marinobacter sp.
ACTCGAGAAAATGGCACCGGTGGCCAATGCCGATCCAGTGCGTGTGACCGCAGACCAGATGACCCTGAAAGTCGAGGTCAACGGTGAAGTGTCCCAACTGGAACAGTATGTGGCCCTGGAGCCCCGGTTTGTCCGGGTTGAATCTGAGCAGACAACCCAGAACGTGACCGGCTCCAGCGCCGGTGACGCCACGACGGTGCAATCGGCGGCGCCCGGGCCGGCCGATAATAGCGGGGCGAGGGCAGCGGAGGGACAGTCAGCGCCCGCTGGTAACGCCCCGTCGAAGACGGACACGACTGGCCAAACGGACGTCGGCACGGGGCCTTCCGATGCTGCGGGCAGCGGGGTGCGTTACCGACCTTATGTCAATGACAATCAGCCGGCTGAAGAGAGTTTTGAGTCCCTGTATCCGACGCTGCACTATCGTTGGCAGGGTAGCGGTGTGATCGCGCCGGCTGGCGCCGCGAAGTAATAACGTGACGGATTGTCCGCAATGACACAACGCTGGCGCTGGATTCCCAATGCATTAACGTTCATGCGACTGGTGCTCATTGTGCCCTTCGCCCTGGCGTTGCTGGCGGGGCATTATCGGACAGCGCTGGCGTTGTTTTTCATCGCGGCCATCAGCGACGGGTTTGATGGGCTGCTGGCGCGCCAGTTCAACTGGCACTCTCGGCTGGGTGCGATTGCCGACCCCCTGGCCGATAAGGCGCTACTGATTACGGCCTATCTGATGCTGACCTGGAGTGGGGTTCTCCCGGTGTGGTTGTTCGCGGTGGTGCTGGGGCGCGATCTGCTGATTGTGTTGGGGGCTCTGGCCTTTCATTACTGGATCGGCCAGTTCGAGATGCAACCGAGTGTGCCCGGCAAGCTCAACACGCTGATCCAGATCCTGGTCGTGTTGGCCATTATCATCCTGCAGGCGGGTTTACCGATGCCGCCCTGGGTCATGACGGTGGGTGTTGATCTTGTGACGTTGTCAGCGGTGATCAGCGGGCTGCATTACCTGGTCGTCTGGACCGGTCGGGCATGGCGGTCCAGACGGACATGAGCTTTCCCCAACTGGCGCTGGGTGTAAAGCTCAGGGACGATGCCCGATTCGATAATTTTCATGGGCAGCGTAACGCTGAAGCGGCGCGGCACCTGCAGGCACTGTGTCTCGAGCAAACGCCAGTGATGGTACTGTGCGGCGATCGGGACACCGGCAAGAGCCATTTGCTGCAGGCGGCCTGCCACGAAACAGAACTGCAGGGACAGGCGGCAATCTGCGTCAGTATGCCGGAACTGGCCCGGTTTGGCCCGGAGGCACTTGAGGGGCTGGAGCATGCGGCTCTAGTCTGCCTGGACGACGTCGATCACATTGCCGGCCAGGCGCAGTGGGAAGAGGCAGTGTTCCATCTGTTCAACCGGGTGCTGGACCAGGGACACCGGTTGTTGATCTCGCTGTCAAATACGCCGGCTGCGATTGCTTTCGGTCTCGATGATCTGGCGTCCCGCCTCCGCCATGGTGTGTTGATCCAGCTGGGTGTGTACCGGGATGACGACCGTTTGCGCATTCTCTCGGCGCGGGCCGACCAGCGGGGCCTTCAGATGAG
>JAWVWU010000675.1:0-1591 GCA_033723595.1 Marinobacter sp.
CAGTGCGATATGGCGGTTGTGGCCTGCCGCGAAGCCCTGGCGCAGGCCGGCAGGACCACGGACGATGTGGATGCGGTGATCGTCGCCTGCTCCAATCTCCAGCGGGCGTATCCGGCAATTGCCATCGAAGTTCAGCAGGCACTGGGCATTGCCGGCTTTGCCTACGACATGAACGTAGCATGCAGCTCTGCCACATTCGGCCTGCAGGCCGCGGTCAACGCGGTCGAAAACGGCACGGCGCGGTCGGTGCTGGTGGTCAGTCCGGAAATCTGCTCGGGCCACCTGAACTTTACGGACCGGGACAGCCACTTTATTTTCGGTGATGCCTGTACCGCCATCCTCGTTGAACGTGAGCAGGATGTCGCTGCCGGCAGCGGCTTTGACATTCTGGGGACCCGATTAAAGACCCAGTTTTCGAACAACATCCGCAATAATTTCGGCTTTCTGAACCGTGGCGATGAAGACGGCATCGGGAAACCGGACAAACTGTTTGTGCAGCAGGGCCGCAAGGTCTTCAAGGAAGTCTCACCGATGGTGGCAGAAACCATGTCTGCCCACCTCGACTCCCTGTCGCTGAAGGCAGAGGATCTGAAACGGATGTGGCTGCATCAGGCCAATCTGAACATGAACCAGTTGATTGCCCGGCGGGTGCTGGGGCGCGATGCGGACCGGGAAGAGGCGCCGGTCATACTCGATGAGTACGCCAACACCAGTTCTGCCGGATCCATTATCGCGTTTCATAAGTATAAAGAGGATCTGGTGTCCGGCGACCTTGGCATTATCTGCTCGTTCGGCGCCGGCTACTCGATTGGCAGTGTCGTGGTGCGACGCCGATAGGGGCGCCTATTCCGCGGCGACTGCGCGCAGTGAATCGGGCAGTGGCGTTGAGGTGTGGGCTATGCGATCGAACCAGACCAGTTTCGCATAGCCTTCGCAATACAACTCACCGGTTTCGTGATCGGTGACTGTATGCCAGTTATCGAGACTGGTATTTCCCGCTTTTCCGGCGTATGTTCTCACCACGACCGTCGCTGGGTGATTCAGTTCTTTGAGGAAGGTTGCGCTGGTTTTGATAATGATCGGGCCGGTGGGTTCGCCGTCACCGCCCAACCCCAATGATGCGAGCCAGGTGATTCGCGCTTCCTCGAAAAATCGAAAAAAGACAGTGTTGTTGGCATGCCCGAAGGCATCGAGATCTCCCCAGCGGAGCGACATGTGTAGGCTGCTAACGAGGTTACCGTAATCTGAATCTGACATAGCGACTCCTGATTGAGCGTTTCGCAAATACCAACAATAACAAGGCAAGTGCATCGGATGAGACTATTGTCGACGAATGAATATTGAAGTCAAAAAACTCAGGCTCAAACATGACATTAACACTTACACCGTCGGCCGGTTTCCGGGTCTTGCTGCTGCTGCTGATGCTGTCACCCGGCGTCAGTGCCGGCGAAGAAACTACCCAGCAAGCCAATCCAGCTGACCCCTATGAAGATTGGAACCGGAGCGTGTTCCGCTTCAACACCTTCGTGGACAACTGGTTCCTTCGCCCGGTAGCGCAGGGCTACCGCGCCATCATGCCCACGTTTGCCGA
>JAWVWU010000676.1:0-1591 GCA_033723595.1 Marinobacter sp.
ATGTAGTCGGCAGCACTGAGTGCGGCGCCACGTTCGATGCGGGCGCGAACCCGCGGGTCGTAGCGATCGCCATGGACTGGCAGCCAGTGACGATGGAGGTGATAGCTTTCTGCCGCGGACAACCCGCCGCCCGCCAGTAGCTCCGGCAGGCCGGCCAGCAGCGGAGCCGGCGCTGTCATAACGGTGGCGCCGGCTGTTCGCAAGCGATCGAGGCTGCGATCGAAGGCGCGGGCGACGGTCGGGTCCAGGTCGTCCAGCATGTAATCGTTGGGCACCAGAAATCGGGCGCCCTTCAGGCTGACAGCGTCCAGTGGTCGAACCGGCTCGCCCGCGAGGATTGAGTCCAGGCGCGCGCAGCAGGGAACACTGGGGGCGATCGGACCGATCGAGTCGAGGCTGTCCGACAGGGCAAAGGTTCCGGTACGAGGGATACGACTCTGGGATGGTTTGAAGCCCACCAGGCCGCAGAATGCTGCCGGAATGCGTACGGAGCCGCCCGTGTCTGTGCCGATGGCGGCCGCCGCCATGCCCCGGGCAACCGCAACCGCCGAACCCGATGAGGACCCGCCGGGGATGCGGCCGGGTGCCAGGGGATTATCCGGCGTGCCGTAATGGGGGTTCAGTCCCAGCCCGGAAAAGGCGAACTCGGTCATGTTGGTGTGGCCGGTGAGCACGGCACCTGCCCGCCGCAGCCGATCCACAATGACAGCGTCCTGTTGTGCCGGAGCCTGCCAGCCCTGTGACCCCGCATGGGTTATTTCACCGGCCACGTCGAACAGCGCCTTGAGTGCGATGGGTACGCCCGCAAGTGCGCCGGCCGGCACGCCGGCGGCTCGTAGCTGGTCGACCGCGGCAGCTTCGGCCCGCGCGGTCCGGTCAAAATGGCGGGTATAAATTCTGGCCGCTGGATCGTCCTGGTCGTTGATACGGGTCAGGCAATCCTCAAGCAAACCGGTGGCGTGCCAGCGGCCATTTTCGAGGCCGTCCAGCAGTGTCTGCAGGGTGGGGCGGTTATCAGCGTTCATGTTCATGAGACGACCGGAAGTGACTGAATGGTGTATTGATGCTGCAAGCTGCGGTTGTTCACCGGATCGGTCAGCATGACACGGAACGCGTCTGCCGGTCGTACTCCGCCGGGAACCGGCAGGGTTCCGCACAGCATGGCTTGACCGGGTTCGAGTTCCGGATGATCCAGGCCAAAGCGTTTGAGCAGCTCACGCGGGTGGAGTAGCCCCGTGACCGGCCCCTGCTGGTACGTCTCTTCCCGGCCCTCAACGGTGGCCCAGGCGGTCATTTGCAACCGGTCCCAGTGATCGATGACGTCATTCAGCCACCAGACGGTGGCACCCACGGGCTTGGCACAGACCTGCTTGGAATGCGCCACGGACCAGGCCTCTGCCTCACGGTCCGTGTGATCCGACCCGATGCCGACCAGCGTGCCGCCCGAGGTGCCAATGAGCACGACTTCAACCTCGCCACTGGTCCGGTTACCGAGAACCTGGATGGCAGGGGCGGTGGTCATCTGGCTGGCAGCCACCCGGTAAAACAGCGGTGTCGCGGACGGCGGCGTGACGCCGATCGCCCTGAGCTC
>JAWVWU010000677.1:0-1589 GCA_033723595.1 Marinobacter sp.
AATGAAACCGTCCAGCAGTTGATGGAAGAACTGTCGAGCACGGAGAACCGCGTTGCGTTCGCACGCCAGGCTTACAACGACGGTGTCATGGTGTACAACACCTATCGCGAGCAGTTCCCCAATAATATTCTGGCCGGCCTGACCGCATTCAAACCCTGCTCCCAGTTGGAACTGGAATCACCGGAGGCCCGAGTCGCTCCAAAGGTATCGTTCCAGTAACCACCTTCACTACGTCGACTCCATACCGAGACACAGGACGACCAGAGACCTCATGGCCGCGAGTGGATTTTTCGACAGGCAAACCGTGGCACGGCGCAATACCGTCTGGCTGGTCATGCTTTTTCTGATCGCGGTGACGCTCATTGCGCTTGCGGTCTGCCTCGTGGGCTACTTTGTCACGCGAAGTGAATTCACCTACCTGCCCTTCCCACAGTGGCTGCTCACCACCCCCGGCTGGGGCACTGCACTGGCCGTGGTCGGCCTCATAGGCGCGGGCTCGCTGGTACGCTGGATTGACCTGGCCGGAGGCGGAGAAAAAGTCGCCCAAATGGTGAATGCCCGGCTGATTGACCCGTCGACCAGCGACAGCGATGAACGGCGCTTGCGCAATGTGGTAGAGGAAATGGCCATTGCCAGCGGCGTACCCGTCCCTCAGCTGTACATCATGGACCAGGAGACCGGGATTAATGCCTTCGTCGCCGGTTACAGCCCGACGGAGGCCGTTATGGTGGTGACCCACGGAACCATCACGGAGCTCAACCGCGATGAGCTTCAGGGCGTGGTCGGCCATGAATTCAGCCATATCCTGAACGGCGACATGCGCCTGAATGTTCGCCTGATTTCATTTCTGGCGGGCATTCTGATGATCGGCCAGGTCGGCACATTTCTGCTGCGCGGATTCCGGGTCCGCTCGTCCCGGCGAAATCAACACGGTGCCGTGGTTATTGTCGGCCTGGGGCTGACCATCATCGGCTATGTCGGGGTATTTTTTGGCCGGCTGATACAGGCAGCCGTGTCACGTCAGCGCGAAACCCTGGCTGACGCATCATCTGTTCAGTTTACCCGAAACCCGGATGGCATTGCCGGGGCCCTTTACAAGATTGGCCTGAAGGGTGGTTATCTCGATACCACGCGCCATGCCAGTGATATGAACCATATGTGCATCGGGGAGAGCGCACGCATGACGTTCACCCGACTGCTTGCCTCTCACCCGCCCATCGCGCAGCGTATTGAGGCCATCCAGCCCGGCATGATGGCCAGGCTTCGAAGCCGGCTCAGGGATACCACGCCCGCCTACAAGACTCGCCTTACCGGTGCCCGGACCGAGCCCGCTGCAGACATCGCGGTTGCTTTCCGACAAGGGGTTCGGTCAGTCACCGCACCACTGATACCGGTTCGGGAGAAGAATGACGCCCCGGAACCACTGTCCCGTCAGGCGGGCGCCGTCACCGAAGCCAGCGAGGCCTACGCCCAAAGATTCCTGAAAAACCTGCCCGCCACCTTCCGGAGTCTGCTTTACACCCGTGCCGGTGCCATCCAGCTTTGCTATGCCCTGCTAATTAACGGGCTGGACCCGGTCGAACGGCAAC
>JAWVWU010000678.1:0-1587 GCA_033723595.1 Marinobacter sp.
AGGTAATCAACCGAAGTTCCTCGGCACTCGCGGTCGCGGCCGAACTGAGGAGCGCGCCGGTCATCAGCGCACCGATTGTCCAAACACTCGCCTTGCGAACCCATTGCCTGGCCATATCAACGTCCTGTTCCATGTTCATGATAAACCGGGCCACGACGTGTCTCGGGACTGTTTCTCGGGAAATCGTGGCCACCGACTCAGTGATCTTTCAAAACTATAGAAGAGATTTGACAGGTTTGTGACAGATCGTCCTGCCGTCGGTGGACAGACGGTCAGGAAGACGGCCGTGAACGCGTTGGGGCGGGTGTGGGTGTGGTTCGGGTCGGGCAGTGTCAGGGCCGGCAGACGGCGCAGGCGTATTTGCGATCGTAGCGCCGGTCCGCCCAGCGTCGATAGACCCAGTCGGCAACTGTATACAACCCCGGCCACAGCAGTGGCCGGAACAGCCAGCCAACCCGGGTGTGAGACCAGGCCCGCACGGTCGCCCGCAGACCGATTTCCCAGCGACCGTCGGCCCGGCGCAGGTGGAGGCGCCGCAGCAACTGCTCACGGCCCGGAAGCTCGTCGCTGGCCGCTTCCGGCTGGCGGTGTACATCGGAAAATGTCAGGCCGCCACGCTGGAGTCGTTGCAGGGTGCGGATCTCGCGGGCGCACAGCGGACACTGACCATCAAAATATAGCGTATCGGCAGGTGCTGTGGGCATAGGGCGTACCTCGAACGGGTGGAACGGTCTTGCTTGTGTCCTGTGGGCCTGATGATACGGCCCGCCATCATCAACAGATCAACGACCTCGGGTCAGTTTCTACCCATGTGACTCCGAATTTGGGTGGAATCCTACCCATCCGGCGCCCCGCGCAGCGGGTGCGTCAGGTCGTTATCCCACGAATAGCAGGCTTTCCCCTGATCTGGCGCGGGGTTTGCTCACTCAGTCTTCACGGAAGTCCACCGGGCTTCGGTCTAACGATAAAAATGACGATAAACCTGGAGTGATTCATGACTAATAAAATGATGATTGCGGCCGCCGTGCTGGCCACCTCCCTGACCGTCTCTGGCGGCGCCAGCGCACAGGACAAGTCCGGCTGGCCGGAAAGCTTTACCATCGGCACCGCCAGTCAGGGCGGCACCTACTTCGCCTACGGGTCTGGCTGGGCGAATTACATGGCCAGCGAACTGGGTATTTCCGGCGGTGCCGAAATCACCGGCGGCCCCATGCAGAATATGGCCCTGGTTCACACCGGCAAGGTCGGCTTCGGTCTCACCACCCTGGGCCCTGCGCGGGAATCCATGGAAGGCAAGAGCCCGCTGGCGCCGGGTCTGAAGATGGACAACGTGTGTGCCATGTTCCCCATGTACCAGACTCCGTTCTCGGTGACGGTGCTGTCCAGCTCCGGAATCACCAGCATCAAGGACATTCCGGATGGTGCCAGCATCGGCTTTGGGCCGGCCGGTTCTACCTCCGATACCTATTTCCCGAAAATGATGGACACCCTGGGCGTGAAGTATGAGCGCCGCAACGGTAGCTGGTCTGACCTCGGTGGTCAGCTTCAGGATGGCCTGATTGACGTTGTCGCGTTCGCGGCCGGCAT
>JAWVWU010000679.1:0-1577 GCA_033723595.1 Marinobacter sp.
GGTGCCGTTTTGCAATGGCTGGCGGGATTTCACGGTCTCGAGGCAGCGGATCTTGAAAACGCCTTCTACATTCATCGCGACTCCGACGCAGTCCGGCACGTCATGCGGGTTGCCTGCGGTCTGGACTCCATGGTGCTGGGTGAACCCCAGATTCTGGGCCAGCTCAAGGATGCCTACGCGCTGGCACGGGAAAACGGTGCCAGCGGCCCGTTCCTTAGCCGACTGTTCGAGCAGAGTTTTTCGGTGGCCAAGCGGGTCCGGACCCAGACCGCAATCGGCGAAAACCCGGTGTCCGTGGCCTATGCCGCCGTCAGCATGGCCAGCCACATTTTTTCCAGTCTCAAGGGCAATCGCGCCCTGCTGATTGGCGCGGGTCGGACCATCGAACTGGTGGCTCGCCATCTGTCTGACGCCGGTGTCCGCGATTTCGTGGTCGCCAATCGCACGCTCGAGAAAGCCCAGGGGTTGGCCGAGATCTATGGTGGGACGGGTATTCTGCTGTCGGAAATACCCGACCAGCTGGCCGGCGTTGACATCATTATCTCGTCGACCGCCAGCCCGTTGCCTATCCTGGGCAAAGGGGCGGTCGAGCGTGCATTGCGTCGGCGCAAACACCGGCCCTACTTCATGGTGGATATTGCCGTTCCCCGGGATATCGAGCCGGAGGTTGCCTCGCTGGATGACGTTTACCTGTACACGGTGGACGATCTTCACCAGGTCATCGAGGAAAATATCCGGTCCCGGGAGGGCGCCGCCCGGGAGGCGGAAAACCTGATTACCGCGGGCATTCATGATTTCCTCGCCCAGCTGCGAGCACTGGACGCGGTGGCAACCCTGAAACAATTCCGCCAGCGGGCGGAGGTACTGCGCGACACCGAGACCGAGAAGGCCTTAAGAGCCCTGCGCAACGGCGGCGATCCGGAAACGGTATTGCGCAGCCTGGGGCGCGGGCTGACCAACAAACTGCTGCACGAACCCACGGTCCAGGTCCGCAAGGCGACCGCCGAGGGTCGGGTGGAAGTGACCGACTGGCTGCGTGAATTGCACCAGCTCGAAGTCCAGGATGATGTTGTTCCCACCACCCCGGAAAATCTATGAAACCATCGATTGAAACCCGACTCGAACGCTTGCAGGAGCGTTATGAGGAAGTCAGTGCGCTGCTGAGTGAGCCAAGCACCATGGCGGACCAGAACCGGTTCCGCGATCTGTCGCGGGAGTTTGCCGAAATCGAGCCGGTCGTTCAGTGCTTCAAGGCCTGGCAGGGAACGCTGGCAGATATTGCCGAAGCCGAAGAGCTTGCCCGTGATAGCGACGCCGACATGCGCTCCATGGCGCAGGACGAACTGCACGAGGCTCGGGCCAGATCTGAAGCCCTGGATGTCGAGCTGCAGCGGTTGATGCTGCCCAAGGATCCCAATGACAGCCGCAACGTGTTTCTGGAAATCCGTGCCGGCACGGGCGGGGATGAGGCGGCCATCTTTGCCGGTGACCTGTTCAAAATGTATTTGCGCTATGCCGAGCGCCAGGGCTGGCAGGTGGAAGTGCTCAGCGAAAGCCACGGTGAGCACGGCGGCTAC
>JAWVWU010000680.1:0-1571 GCA_033723595.1 Marinobacter sp.
AACGAAATCCGGGAAGTCTCTGGAGCTCCCTCACTGTTGGCAGAGGAGACGTGCTAATGGGTTACCACGAGGAATTTCGCCGCTCGATCGATCACCCTGAAACCTTCTGGCGGGAACAGGCCGAACAGATCGACTGGATGCAACCGCCCAGCACGATCTGGCGGGCGCTGGACAACGGTCACGGCGAGTGGTTCCCGGACGGCATGCTGAACACATCGGACGTTGCTCTGGACGCAAACATCCGGGCCGGACGGGGCGATCAGAAAGCGCTCATCTACGACTCACCGGTGACCGGACAGACCCGCTCGCTGACCTACAACGAGCTGACCGATCAGGTCGCACGATTTGCCGGGGCTTTGCAGGCTCAGGGCATCGCAAAAGGCGACCGGGTCATTATCTACATGCCCATGATCCCCGAAGCCGCCGTTGCGATGCTGGCCTGCGCACGAATTGGTGCCATTCACTCGGTGGTCTTTGGTGGTTTCGCGTCCCGTGAACTGGCTGTACGCATCAACGATGCGACGCCAAAAGCCATCGTAACCGCCTCTTGTGGTATCGAAGTCAGCAAGGTTATCCCGTACAAGCCGCTGGTGGACCGAGCCATTGAAGAGGCCGAACACAAGCCGGTGTGCTGCGTGGTTTACCAGCGACCCCAGGTAACGGCGGAGCTGGTTCCGGGTCGGGACGTCGACTGGCAGACGATCTTCAGCAAAGCGTCTCCGGTGGATCCGGTGCCGCTGAAATCGACCGATCCCCTCTACATACTTTACACCTCCGGGACCACCGGGAAGCCCAAGGGCGTGGTCCGGGACAACGGCGGTCACGCTGTTGCGCTGCGATACTCGATGTCGCTTGTGTACGGAGCCAAAGCGGGCGATGTGTTCTGGGCCGCGTCTGACGTCGGCTGGGTCGTCGGCCACAGTTACATCATCTATGCGCCACTGTTTGCCGGTTGCACAAGCGTTCTCTACGAGGGCAAGCCGGTGAAGACACCGGACGCCGGCGCGATCTGGCGGGTTTGCCAGGATCACAAGGTCAATCAGTTCTTCACCGCTCCCACGGCCTTCCGGGCGGTTCGCAAGGAAGATCCCGAAGCAGACCACTTGGCGCACTATGACATCAGCTCACTGAAGCGGCTGTTCCTGGCCGGTGAGCGCCTGGACCCACCGACTTACGACTGGCTACGCGAACATACCGGGTTGCCGGTGCTGGATCACTGGTGGCAGACCGAGACCGGCTGGGCCATTTGCTGTAATCCGGTAGGCATTGAAGCCATGCCCACCAAGCCGGGTTCGGCAACGGTTCCCGTTCCCGGGTTCAATGTCCAGGTTGTTGACCACCGAGGACAGCAGGTCCGCCATGGTGAGCAGGGCCAGGTGGTTGTCAAGCTGCCGCTGCCACCAGGATGCATGACAACTGTCTGGGGCAACGACGAACGGTTCATTCATACCTACTTCGATCCCCTGCCCGGTTTTTACAGTTCCGGCGATGGTGGCTATGTGGATGAAGACGGCTACGTGTTCATCATGGGGCGCACGGACGATGTGATCAATGTGGCAGGTCATCGCCTG
>JAWVWU010000681.1:0-1567 GCA_033723595.1 Marinobacter sp.
AGCCACGCGCTGGCGAATCGACACACACCATCACCGGGCCGTCGCCCTGCCCGAGCGGCGAGAGTGTCGGGCAGCTGCTGTTTATACTTGCCGGGGGCTGCACTGGACCATACCGGACAGGTGAGACCCGCGCTCACGCTTGTTTACGGAAAAACGCGTCGATTTCCCGGGCCTGCGCCTGGGCATCCCGGTACCCCAGGCTGATCAGGTCCCGGCAAAAGCGGTGATCGAACAGCAGGTAACTGGCAAGACTGGCGCCGGTCTTGTTGCCGATCATGGTGGCTCCGATCAGGTTTCGCAGCAGCAGTGGCAGACCGTCCAGGTATTTGGATGCAATGTCGTCGATTTCCTGGCTGGGGGAAATTTCCAGCAACCTCACCGGCTTGAGGTCGAGGCCGGCAGACTCCAGCTTGTCCGGAGGGATCAGCTCCACCAACCGGTTGATTATGCGCAGACGGTCAATGTCGTAGTCCAGCGTATCCAGAAACATGCCGTTGAACATGTGGGTGACGACCTGGGCAAAGGTCGGCACGACCGCCTTCTCGGGTCGGGACGGCGAAACACGGCCATTGGAACTGACGCCGATGACCAGCACCCGCTCGGCACCCAGACGCAGGGCCGGACTGACATGGGCCATCTGCCGGGTCACGCCATCGCCAAAATACTCCCGATTGATCGCGACCGGTGGAAACACGGTAGGAATCGCTGACGAGGCCATCACATGTTTGAGTTCAAGCCGCGTTCGGGAACCAGCACGCTGACCGCTTGACCAGCTCTGCAAACCCTCGTGACCGTCAAAAAAGCAGAGGTTCTGACCGGTGGTGTAACCACAGGCATTCAGGCCAACCGCAGACAGACGGCCGTCGGCAATGGTCCGGTGGACCTCATCAAAGTCCAGCTCTTTGCTGAGCAGTTTGTGCAATGGGTCATTGTTCAGCAGAGACAGCGGAAGATCACTGACGCCGCCGGAGAACAGCTTGCGCGCCAGGCCCGTCACATTTCTCAGCACATCGTAGGTGTGGGTCCTGAAGATCTTGTCGACAGAGAGCTCTGACCAGATGCGCTCCAGCCGCGAGATGTTATGCCGGAAAATCCCCCCACCGCTGGCGATAGCCAGCGCATTGATGGCACCAGCGGAGGTGCCGACGATCACTCTGAACGGGTGCTCCCAGTCCGGATACATATCGGACACCGCCCGCAGAACACCGATCTGATAGGCTGCCCGGGCGCCACCGCCGGTCAGTACCACGCCTGTTTCCGTCATTGTTCAACCCCCGAGTGTGCCAGCGTCAACTCTGTGAACGGCAACCAGAGGCGTCATGGCGACAATCAGGAACCGGACACCACCAGCTTGACCCATTCAATCATCGGCGACGGGTAGATACCCAGAACAATCACCAGCAGTGCCAGCCCGAGCACCACCAGGCCACCCGCTCGCAGCCCCCAGTCGTTGGTGGCATCGCGACGACGCATGCCGGGCTCGACAAGATAGAGCGTAACCATCACCCGCAGGTAGTAGTACAGGCCGATGGCACTGCCCAGAATAATCGATCCGACCAGCCACCAG
>JAWVWU010000682.1:0-1561 GCA_033723595.1 Marinobacter sp.
GCCAGCAGTTGTCGCAGGCGATTGGCCACGTGTACCAGGCCGCCGGTACGAAAGCCGGTCTGGCGCACCGCCAGCAGTCCGTTGAAGTCCACCATGAGTCGGGGCTGACGGCCGAGATGACGCACCCTGACGTCCTCGTCGAACCCCATGTGGCGCTGGAAATCGCCCGCCAGTGGGCCGGTATAGTGAACCCAGTGGATGGTCCAGGGGTTTGCCGGGTCTGCCGTGTAGCGGTGGTTCACACCGGCGGGTAACAGCAGCAGATCGCCGGCGGTGACGGTAAACGGTTGATCCTCGAGGCTCAGGTAGGCCTGCCCGTCGGTGCAGTAGATCAAAAGATTGTCGCGGTGGTGCTCCCGGTGCATATGATGCCCGGCGGCCTTGCGGTAATGGCCAAAGGCCAGGGGGTAAAGGTCCCGGGTCAGCGGATGGGCGGACAGTGTTCTGATGACCGGTGCCGGCACCACGTAGCGAACGCTGTCAGGTGGTACCGGCCACTGGGATGTTTGTGTCACTGGACGTGTTCCGGCTGTTGATGATTTCGAAAGATAGTCCATCAAGTGCGAAATTTAGTCAATCATACCGCGTGACCTCCCTGTGCTAGCATCAGGGACATGCCGAGACCTGTGTCTCATTCCCATAACGATCACAACAGGGATAGCCTCATGAAAAATGTTCCTCTTTATCTCGCCGGCGAATTTGTCGACAGCCAGACCAATGACTGGATCGACGTCACCAATCCGGCCACCAACGAAGTCATCGCCCGTGCACCCTGCACCACGCAGGACGAAATGCAGCGGGCCATCGCCCATGCCGGCGAGGTGTTCAAAAGCTGGAAGGAAGTGCCGGTTTCCGAGCGTGCCCGGGTCATGCTGCGATACCAGGCGCTGCTGAAAGAGCACCACGATGAAATCGCGGAAATCCTGTCGCAGGAAACCGGCAAGACCTTTGACGATGCCAAGGGCGACGTCTGGCGTGGTATCGAGGTGGTCGAGCATGCCGCCAACATTCCCTCGCTGATGATGGGGGAGACCGTCGAAAACGTCGCCCGTGAAATCGATACCTACTCCTACACCCAGCCGCTGGGCGTATGCGCCGGCATTACCCCGTTCAACTTCCCGGCGATGATTCCGCTGTGGATGTTCCCGATGGCGATTGCCTGCGGTAACACCTTTATCCTGAAACCGTCGGAACAGGACCCGCTGACGCCGATGCGACTGGCGGAGCTGTTCGAAGAAGCCGGCGCGCCCAAGGGCGTCCTCCAGGTGGTTCACGGCGGCAAGGAGCAGGTCGATGTGTTGCTGACCGACCCGGCGATCAAGGCGGTCTCGTTTGTCGGATCAGTGCCGGTAGGCCGTTACATCTACGAGACGGGAACCCGGAACATGAAGCGGGTCCAGAGCCTGGCCGGTGCCAAGAACCATATGGTCATCATGCCTGACGCCGACAAACAGCAGGTCATCAACGCCCTGGTGGGGGCATCGGTGGGTGCGGCCGGTCAGCGCTGCATGGCCATTTCGGTCGCGGTCTTTGTGGGTGATGCCCAGGCCTGGATTCCCGA
>JAWVWU010000683.1:0-1547 GCA_033723595.1 Marinobacter sp.
CTGGGCCCAGTGCAGATCACGGTGATTGTCAGGCATCAGGTCGAGGTCGCCGCGGTAGGTTTTGACCTCGTCGACCTGCCCGAGGGCGGCACTGTATCCGTCTGCGCGGCCACTCACGCGCAGATTGCGATGATCACCGCTCAGAGGAACTTCGGTCTGATAGCCGGCACCGCGACGGCCGGCCACCTCCTGATGACCGGCGATGCCTTCCAGGGCGGTGGGCGACGGCGTAAAACGCAGGTCCAGGTCACCCCGTTTGGCGGTGAATTCGCACAGGGCCCGCACCGCGACCCGGTAGCTCATGCCCGGTCCCCACCGTTGGGGCCGTCATCGCTCCAGCTCACGTAGCAGACATCCACCGGCATATCATGGCGGGCGCAAAAGTCGAGCCAGCGCAGCTGATTATCCTGCAGGCGGTCGCCCGGGCCTTTCACCTCGATCATGCGATAGCGGCGCTCTTCCGGGTAAAACTGGATCAGGTCCGGCATGCCGGCGCGGTTGGCTCTTATATCCCGCAGCAGACGCTCAAACCAGAGTTTGAGATGGGCCGGCGGCAGGCAATCGAGCGCCGCATCCAGAAGCGCCGGTGTCAGCGCCCCCCAGACGACAAAGGGTGACTGCAGATTGAATTTGGCCCGATAGTGATGGCGGATCGTCGACCTGTAGGCCGACGAGTCCAGCTCGGCGAAACGCTCACGGAAGGCATCGGCCCGGCGGCGGTGAAAGTCAGGGCGCAAGAGGTCAGCCGGGCCCCGCTGAAACGGATGGAAGAACGCACCCGGTAGGGGTGCGAACAGGACATCCCAGCACAAAAGCCCGAACAGGCCGTTGATCAGGGTGTTCTCCACATAGTGGACAGGCGCGTCGTCGCGATGGAAATGATCGCGCAAGGCCAGCTCTACCGGGAGCTGACGTGTCAGCGTCACGTCGATCCGCGAGACGGGTACTGGCTCGGCCCGGGGCTGTTTCGGGTGGCCCAGCTTGCGGCGCAGACGCGGCAGGATCCGATCCAGATGCTGACGTTCTGCCTCGCTCTCCGGATCTTCCAGGGCCTGCTCGGCCATGGCATAGGCGGTCGCAAGCTCCTCACAACGCTCCAGCACACGAATGCAACGCACGCGGGCACCCGGATAGGTGCAGTCACGGTAGAGGGCCTGCGCATCTGCCAGCGCCCCGTCCCGCTCGAACTGCTGGGCCAGACTGTACAACAGCTTACCACGACGGGCCTCCAGCCAGGGGTTGGCGTGTGCCTGGCGGGGCACGTCGGCCAGCACGTCGGACACGGCCTCACCCGCCTCGAACCGGTCACGACAATCGTGCATATAAATGTAGGCATCCACATCGGCCCGGCGCTGGAAAGCGCGGGATTCCGGCGTAAACGGCACGGTCTCGTACTGATAGATCCCCAGGTCCGCCAGCACGAATTCGGACCAGTCCTGACGCAGGTTGCCGAAGAACAGCAGGCGAAACCGGTCGCACAGATCCATCACCGTCAGGGCGAACACGCAATCGTTCAGGGCCGGACACCAGCCGGCCAGCGAGCGCGC
>JAWVWU010000684.1:0-1543 GCA_033723595.1 Marinobacter sp.
ACGGGTGGTCCTGACCGACATAGAAGGCACGACGAGTTCCATCTCGTTCGTTCATGATGTGCTCTTCCCCTATGCGGCGGACCACCTGGGCGACTTCATCAGGGCCAGTGTCGAAGACAGCCCTGAGGTGCGCGAGCAGCTCGATGCTGTCGCGACGGCCTCCGGTGTTGACGGCAATGACATCGATGGGCTGATCGATGTCCTGCAGCGCTGGATTCGCGAAGACCGCAAGGCCACACCGTTAAAAACGCTCCAGGGTTTGCTCTGGGAGCAGGGTTACCAGCGCGGTGATTTTCGCGGTCACGTATACGCCGACGCCGCCGATTATCTGCGCTACTGGCATGACGAGGGATATCGCCTTTACGTCTACTCATCCGGATCGGTCAAGGCCCAGAAACTGATCTTCGGATTCAGTGATTACGGCGATCTGACGCCGTTCTTCAGTGGCTACTTTGACACCCGTATCGGGGCCAAACGAGAGGCCGCGTCCTATCAGGCCATAGCCGGCGAGCTGGGCGTCGATCCGGGCACCATACTCTTTCTGTCGGACTCGGAAGCTGAACTGGTGGCCGCCGAGTCCGTCGGGCTGCAAACTGCCTGGCTGGTTCGCGACGGCGCCACCGTGCAGTCGAATCGCCCGGTTATGCGTCATTTTGACGACGTGGACGCCTTGCTGAAGCAGCGCTGATGATCCTGTGTCCGCGAGCACGGTCATGATCCGCTGGCGGTTTGAGCTGATCGTGTTGGCCTGCCTGCTGCTGTCCGGCTGCAACCCCTTCGCGGCGCCGGACTCAATGGTCGACGCCTATGTCCAACGGCTGGGTCGGGTGCTCGAGGTCGATGTCACTCTGTCGGAACCGCCGAGCGTCGTCCGGTTTCCCCGCCGGCGGGATCGTGTGCTGGAGATGCCTGAGCTTGACATGAACCTGCTGGACTTCCTGTCTCTGTACGGTTGCCAGTTGCAGTATGTCGTCGGCGAAAAGAACTCGATCATGGGTCGCGTGATGCAGCCGCTGAATCGTCTGCGCTACGAGCGCGCCTTTATCCGCGCGGCCGGCGATTGCCTGCCAACGCTGGATGATAAAACGTTGGTCAAGCGCCTCCAGAAAGCGGTTGCCAGCAAGCAGTCGTCACTGCCCATTGCTGTATGGAATGCGACCTGGGGTGTGGAAGAGGCGGAATCGCTGCTAACGTTTGCCAAAGGTGACTTGCCCATCAAACCCGAGACGAATGCGCTTGCTCGAAGCGCCAGCGACCTGGCTTTTCTGGATCAGACGGTGGCTGAGCTGCTCAAGGGCGACCTGACGGTATCACTGGAACGGGTGGGCCAGGTGCATCAGCACTGGCTCTCCGATCACAGTGCCGGCCAGGCCATCAATAGCGCGCGTCAACTTGTCGCCAGACTTCAGGATGCCACCCGGCTTATTGATCGGCGACTTGAGCAGCGCCCGCTGTGCCTGGACGACAAGCCGTCGGCCGGTTTTCCAGCGGTCAAAGGGGTTTTTTTCAACGTGTACGTCGAAAAAGTGCAGCCCTACCTGAG
>JAWVWU010000685.1:0-1542 GCA_033723595.1 Marinobacter sp.
ACTGACGATCCGGGTCGGGCACCGGGACCTGCTGGCGCTGCCGCCGGGTGACGGGCGTGACTGATAAAACGCCGCCGACTCGCGGACGCCAGCCGGTCGTGCGCTGGCTGGTGTCTCTTGGCCTGATCGCGTTGATCGCGGCCTGGGTGGACTGGCAGCAGGTCGTCGCACAACTGGGGCAGGTCAGTCCGGTCGCGGTGGTCGCTGCTTTGTGTGTGACGGTGTTGCAGGTGGTGGCGTCGGCGTGGCGCTGGCAGTACACGGCGGGCCGGCTGGGGCTGCTGTTACCGATCCGCGCAGCGGTGCGGGAATATTACCTGGCGACGTTCCTCAATCAGGTTCTGCCGGGTGGGATTCTGGGCGATGTCGGTCGGGCCTGGCGCCACGGTCGCGCCAGCCAGGCCACGATTGCCAGCGCCAACGCGGTGCTGATCGAACGCCTGTCGGGGCAGATCATGCTGACCCTAATCACGTTGGCGCTTATGATCCTGTTCTGGCCGTTCGGTTCCGCGACGGCATCAGTGCCACGGCAGAACGGAACCGTTGAACCCTGGGTGTGGCTGGTGGTGTGTGCCGCGATGATCCTGGTGCTCTGGGCCGGCGTTAGACTGCGTCATACCCTGCGCCACGCCCTGCGGCGATATCTCGGGCAGTTGCGTGACGACCTGCGCGACACCCTGCTGAGCTGGCCGGCCTGGGCGGTCCAGGGCCTGTCATCAGCGCTGGTGGTGGGAAGCTACCTGCTGGTGTTTCTGCTGCTCGCGACCGGGCTGGATATGGTGGCCGCCGGCGACGTGCGGGGCGTGTCCTGGATGACTCTGCTGCCTCTGATGGCCGGGCTGCTGGCGGCCATGGCCTGGCCGGTGACGGTGGCCGGGTGGGGGGTTCGGGAAGGCGCCGCGGCACTGTTGTGGTCCGCTGCCGGCCTGCCGCCCGAGCAGGGGGTCGCGCTCAGCGTGGCCTATGGCCTGCTGGTGCTCGCGTCAAGCCTGCCCGGTGCCGTGCTGTTGGTGGCCGGACTGGTTCGCAAACCCCCGCACGCATGAGACTCAACGCCCTACGCCGGCGGCATTGACAGCCGTCAGTCGGCTCGCTGTTCCGCCATCAGATCGAGATCGAACAGCATATCGGATCCAAGGTTGATCATCTGCGCACGTGGACGGAGCGCGCCGGTCAGGGAGTGCACTTCCGGCAGGGTGAACGCGGCACGCCCGCTGCCGATAATCATGGGCGCCACGATCACGTGCAGACGATCCAGCACGCCGGCATCGAGGAAGGATGACACGGTATAGCCGCCGCCTTCGACAAACAGCCTTTGCAATCCCAGCCGTGACAGCAGGTTCACAATTCGCTGAGGTTGCAGGTGTTCACCCGGGGCACCCAGGCAGGGAATCTCGACAACGCCGCTCTGGGGCAGGGCGGGCAGTGTTGTCTGCTCACCCGCGACCAGGCGCAGCGTCGCGGCCTGATGATCGGTGAACAGGTGGTGGCTGTCGGGAACCCGACGTTGCGGGTCGATCACCACCCGAACCGGATTGCGGC
>JAWVWU010000686.1:0-1531 GCA_033723595.1 Marinobacter sp.
GACCGAGGTACAGGCGGCCTCCCAGGTGCCGTCCGTGATCGAGGTTTCCGCCGCGAAGGCATAGAACCCCAGTTGCCCGTCAATATCCTTCGGTACCCGTTGACGCATGCCACGGCCGGGCCAGATGGCAGGAATGGCCTCACCCGGTTTGCCCGCGGCTTTCCAGTCCGTCCAGGCAGTTTCCAGAAAGGCGATGTAGTCGGCGTCGTGAACCCGCTGGATCGGCGCCAGGCCGAACTCGTCCGGGGCAATGACCTCGCCCAGGTGGCGCTCCCGAAACCGCGACAGGATGGTTTCCACCCGGGAGGGTTTTTCAAAAGGCGCAACGAGAATGCCACCGTCCAGCTCGGTCAGGGCGGTGCGACGGTGGTGCAGGGGCGAGTATACGGTTTTCATGGCGGCAGACTGTCTCCCGGAGGTGGTTGAGCAAATGAAGCAAGCATCGGGGCGGATTGCCGGCCACTTCAACAGGTCAGGGATGACTGATCAACCCGCCCATGGTCGGATACCGCTGCACAGACGGCTCTCAGTCAGGCAGCAGGGCAGCAGTCAGCAGCAATTGACGTTGCTGGTGCACGCCTGGTCATCCCGTTCCCACTGGAGCGTGATGTGACCGACACCAAACTTGGTCCGGAGGGTCTCGCTGGCCTGCTGGATGACCCGGTCATCGTCTGCGGCATCAGGCTTGACCAGATGAGCGGTCAGGGCGGTCTCGGTGGTACTGAGGCCCCAGATGTGAAGATCGTGAACCGCCTCGACCCCCGGCAGGTCGGTCAGATACTGACGGATGCCGTCCGGATCAATGCCCTTGGGCACGGCATCCATGGCAAGGTTGAGCGATTCCTTCAGCAGCGACCAGGTGCCGATGAAAATGACCGCCACGATCACCAGACTGATCACCGGGTCGAGCCACAGCAGACCGGTGTAGAAAATAATCAGGCCGGCCACCACGACCCCGAGCGAAACCGCCGCATCGGCCGCCATGTGCATGAAGGCACCACGGATGTTGATGTCGTCCTTGCTGTCACTGACGAACAGCAGCATGGTCGCGGCGTTGATCACCACGCCGATGGCCGCCACCACAACCACGGTCATGCCCGCCACCGGCGCCGGTTCGGCAAGCCGTCTCACGGCTTCCCATGCGATACCTCCGATCGCCATCAGCAGGATCAGGGCGTTGAACAGTGCCGCCAGTATCGTGGTCTTGCGCATCCCATAGGTTCGCCAGCGAGAGGGTTCCCGCCGGGCCAGGAATATGGCGCCCCAGGCCATCAGCAGGCCCAGCACATCACTGAGGTTATGGCCGGCATCTGCCAGCAGTGCGAGTGAGTCCGCCGCCAGGCCATAGACCGCTTCGATGGCCACGAAAGCAACATTCAGCGCAATGGCAATGCCGAAGGTGCGATTGTGGTTACGGACCTCGGGGTTGTGATCATGGTGATGACCATGGCCGTGATCATGCCCGTGGCCGTGTGAGTGGGAATGCGACATGGCACGCCTCCGAACGAAACAGAGTGACGCCGGGATTGCA
>JAWVWU010000687.1:0-1529 GCA_033723595.1 Marinobacter sp.
ATGAACAAACGAGGACAGTCAGATGATGAATGGTATGGGCGATCTCATGAAAAAAGCCCAGCAGATGCAGGCCGACATGCAGAAGGCGCAGGAAGAAATCGCCAAGGCAGAGGTGATCGGGGAGTCCGGCGCCGGGCTGGTTAAAATCACGATGACCGGGCGCCACGACGTGCGCAAGGTAGACATAGACCCGTCACTCATGGACGAAGACAAGGAAGTGCTTGAGGACTTGCTGGCAGCGGCCGTGAATGATGCCGTCCGGCGGGTCGAGGAGAACCAGAAGGAGAAGATGTCCGGACTGACGTCGGGTATGGGCCTGCCCGCTGATTTCAAAATGCCGTTCTAGTTCAGACCGAACGGTGATTACCCGGGTGCTTCAGGTACTGAGCCTGGCACGACGACCTGCATATGGCTTTGAGGAACAGGCATGGCGTTCAGCCCACTGGTAGACGAACTGGTTGAATCACTCAGGTGCTTGCCGGGCGTTGGTCAGAAAACGGCACAGCGAATGGCGTTCCACCTGCTCGAAAAAGGTCGCTCCGGCGGTGAGCGGTTGTCCGAAGCGTTGAGCCGGGCGATGACCGGGGTTCGGCGTTGCGAGACCTGTCAGAATTTCTCCGACACGCCCGTGTGCGAACTTTGCCAGAATCCCGAGCGTCGAACCGGCACGGTCTGCGTGGTTGAAAGTCCGTCCGATCTGCTCGCCATTGAGCAGGCTGGCGACTACCGTGGCGGTTATTTCGTGCTGATGGGACACCTGTCGCCGATTGACGGTGTCGGGCCGGCTGATATCGGTATTGATCGCCTGCTCAAGCGGATTCGTGACGAGAGCGTCAGCGAACTCATCCTGGCGACCAATCCCACCGTGGAAGGTGAAGCGACAGCCCACTACATTGCGGATCGCCTCGATGACACACCGATCCTGATCACCCGATTGGCCCATGGTATTCCGGTGGGGGGCGAGTTGGGCTACGTGGACGGGTTCACCCTGACCCATGCGTTCAGAGGGCGGAAGCCGCTGGCCGACTAGGGCGCTGCATGACTGATACATTCATCGGCAGCGCCAGGATCCGCCTCGCTGTGGCAGTATTTATGCGCGCTATGGCAGTATTTATGAGAGTAGCACTATGGTAACAGTACCCCCACCGGCACCCGTCCGCTGGATCAACACGCCCGAGGAATTGGACGACTGGCTGGCAGCGCGACCGGACGCCATGCTGGCGCTGGACACGGAGTTTGAGCGGGTATCGACGTTCTTTCCCATACCGGGTCTCGTCCAGCTTGGGCTTGATGACTGTTTCTGCCTGGTGGATCCCTCGGTGGCGGAAACGTCTTCTCTGTTCCGATCCATTCTGGCAGACCTTGAACGACCCAAGCTATTGTACGCGATGAGTGAGGATCTGGAATTGTTCCGCCACTGGCTGGACCTGGAGCCCGCCGGTTTGCTGGATCTTCAGATTGGTGCCGCCCTGGCCGGCGCTGGCTTTTCCGTCGGCTATGCCCGTCTGGTGGAAACACTGTTCAATGAG
>JAWVWU010000688.1:0-1529 GCA_033723595.1 Marinobacter sp.
ATTGACAGCGGGGCAATACCGATGTGGTCATAGAAATTGCGATCCTCGACGGCCAGCAGAGCCGGTTCCAGAGTGGGCGGCAGGTCCGCCAGCGTCACCAGTATCCGGTCCTCCTTGTGGGCGGGATAGATCCCCCCGATCTGTGCCGGTTCCAGCCGGGCCAGCGCCGCATCCGGACCGGACAGAACCTGAAACCCGCTGATCTGGCCATTGGCAATGGTAACGCTCAGTTGGCGCTGGGGCTCCGGGCCATCCGCAAAGCGAAAGCCCCGGGTATTGATCACGAAACGGCCACCCGACTCCGTGTACGTGCCCGCCCGCTGGGCGCGTACCCGCTGATAGCCCGACAGAGACAGCTCCTGACGCAGGCTCGCCTCGGTCATCGTGGCACCTTCGTACAGCTCCAGCGGACGGGCGTATACCCGGGACGGCACTTCAAAGCGGCGGCCCTCGAAACGATCGGTGACCACGGCATCGAGATAGACGGTCCAGCCGGCCAGAATAATGATGCCGACCAGGGCCAGCCGACCGACCAGACGCCAGAACCCGTTTCGTCGGTTCGGTGATTGTTTGGCTGACCGCCGGGGCGCGCGTTTTTTGGGGGAGGCAGACTTTTTCATGGCCGCGATTATAACCAACTGGCCAGCCCCCCGCGCGACCCTTCTCTGTGTTATTTATGTAATGTGGCCGCTATGATAGAGCCCAGCCAAGACACCAGAGCCTATTACCCCGACAAGGAGAGACTTGTGAGCGAAGCAAACCCCGGTGACCTGATTGCCGCACTGCAGAATCCGGCGTTGTACGATCACCCTGTGACCGACTTTCAGGTTCATGAGACCCACATCTCCTGGGTCATTCTGACCGGCGAATTCGCCTACAAGATCAAGAAGCCCATGGACTTTGGCTTCCTGGATTTCTCTACCCTGGAGCGCCGGCGTCATTTTTGCGAGGAAGAGGTGCGGCTGAACCGGCGTCTCGCCGACAAGCTCTATCTGGAGGTGGTCCCGATCACCGGGTCGGCGGAGCAGCCGAAGCTCGGCGGTCCCGGCGAAGCGTTTGAATACGCCATCCGGATGCGCCAGTTTGATCAGTCCGACCTGCTCGACGTTCGCCAGGAAAACAGCCGCCTGGATGACCGGTTGTTGACCAGCCTCGCCCACCAGGTCGCGGATTTCCACAACCACATTCCGGCCGTCGCTGACGATGTGCCGTTGGGTACGCCGGAAGCGGTCTATGCCGGCATGCAGGAGAACTTCGATCAGATCCGGCCACTGATCGACGATCCGCAACTGCTGGCGCAACTCGACCAGCTGGAAAGCTGGACCGAAAGTACGTTCAGCCGCCAGCAGACGCTGATCGAGCGGCGCCGGGCTGACGGTTTTGTGCGCGAATGCCACGGCGACCTGCATCTGGCCAACATCACGGTATTCGAGGGCGAGGTCACCGTGTTCGACTGCATCGAATTCAGCGAGCCGTTTCGCTGGATCGATATCATCAACGACCTGGCGTTCCTGCTGATGGATCTGGAG
>JAWVWU010000689.1:0-1528 GCA_033723595.1 Marinobacter sp.
CGTAGCCGAGATTCGGGACCGAACCGCCCTGGTTCTGGCCCGGCGTTCCGTGACAGATCGCGCAGTTGTTGACGTACAAGGCTGTCCCGGGAGCAACGTCCTTCGGGTCGTATGCCACGCCCGACAGCAGCGGCGCGGTTTGTCGCTTTGCAAATTCCGGCGGTGTTGCGTTGCCGCCGAGGGCAAAGGTGAACACGGTTCCCGGACCTTCACGATCGGTGGCGCTGAATGACTGACCCCCAGCACCACCCCAACCCACGGCGATGGTGACGTACTGGGTCCCGTCGACGCTGTACGTCATCGGACCCGCTATGGCGCCCTGCCCGAGCGAACTCTCCCACCGGGACTCGCCGTTCTGCGCGTTGAAGGCAACAAGACGGCCGTCGGCCGTGGCCTGAAACACCAGATTCCCGGCGGTCGCCAATGTGCCGCCGCTCCACGGCGCGGGATAGTCGTGCGCCCACGCCTGCTTCTGGGTCACCGGGTTCCAGGCAATAAGACGTCCAAATGGGGTGGTTTTCCCGGCGCCTACCAGTTGCATACCGGTATTCCAGCCGTTGCCGCTATTGATGCCACCGGCCTTGTCCTTTGACTCGGGGTCATTGCCCACCGGAACCATCACGAGCGGTATCAGCTGTGCCGGAATATAGGCCAGACCGGTTTCCGGGCTATAGGACGCTGCCTGCCAGTTGTGGGCTCCATAAGGCCCGGGAATGGTTTCGAAGGGCTTACCGGACTGACCCAGGCCGGTCAGGATCGGCTTTCCGTCTTTCGTGTAGCCGGTCGCCCAGTTCGCCGGCGTGAAGTTGTCCGCCGAGATGAATTTACCGTTGCGCCGGTCCAGCACGAAGAAGAAACCGTTCTTGTTGGC
Organism: Marinobacter sp.; assembly: GCA_033723595.1. Lineage (GTDB taxonomy): Bacteria > Pseudomonadota > Gammaproteobacteria > Pseudomonadales > Oleiphilaceae > Marinobacter. The sequence continues at coordinate 872 of JAWVWU010000689.1, forward strand.
GTTCATGATCACCGGTACATTCTTGCCGTCGATCTTGAGGGTGGTCAGTGCCAGATCCTGATCGGTGTCGTAGTCCGACATATCGGCGGGCGTGGTCTGGTAGTGCCAGACGTATTTCCCGGTCGACAGTTTGAGTGCCACGATGCTGGCCGTGTACAGCGAGTCATGCTCCGGGCCGCCACGTGAATTCGGGTCCCACGGGTCGGCGTTGCCGGTGCCGAAGTACAGCAGGTCGAGCTTCGGATCGTAGGAGAACGATTGCCAAACCGTGCCACCGCCGCCTTGCTTCCAGTACTTTGTCTTCGGATCCCAGGTCTTCGCGGCCTTTTTCATCGCCGCGTTCTCATAAGGCTTGTCGGGGTCGCCCGGCACTGTGTGCCAGCGCCAGTCGAGCTTACCGGTTTGCGCATCATAGGCCGAGACATAGCCACGGGCACCAAAGTATTCAGCGCCGCCGTTGCCGATGATCACCTTGCCATTGGCCGCGAGCGGCGCACTGGTGATGGTGTAGTTGTGATTGCCTTCGGGCAGCGTATCGGTGGACCACACCAGCTTACCGGTGGCAGCATCGAGTGCGATCAGACGGCCGTCAAAGGTCGCCTCGTACACTTTTCCCTGGTAGACCGCCACGCCACGATTGACGACATCGCAGCAGCC
>JAWVWU010000690.1:0-1527 GCA_033723595.1 Marinobacter sp.
AAAGGCACCAGCCTGTTCCTGGTCGAGACGGCCTGGGACGGTTTTGAAAAAGGCCAGAACCTGAACAAGGTTGGCATGAAGGCCCAGGATACCTCGGAGCTGTTCTTCCAGGATGTCAAAGTCCCCGCGACACACCTGCTTGGCGGGCGAGAGGGGCAGGGCTTTTTGCAGTTGATGCAGGAGCTGCCAGCGGAGCGGCTGCAGGTTGCCCTGACGGCTGTCGCTGCTGCCGAGGCCGCCTGGGAATGGACGCTGACCTACGTCAAGGATCGCAAGGCGTTCAACAAGCCGGTGATCTCGTTCCAGAACACCCGCTTCAAAATGGCCGAAATGAAAGCCGAAATCACCGCTGCCCGGGTGTTCACTGATCGCTGCCTGGAGCTTCACCTTGATCGCAAGCTGGACATTCCCACGGCGGCCATGCTGAAGCAGTGGACCACTGACATCCAGTGCAAGGTGATGGACGAATGTGTGCAACTGCACGGTGGTTACGGATACATGTGGGAGTATCCGATTGCCCGGGCGTGGGCGGACTCCCGTGTGCAGCGTATCTACGCCGGCACCAATGAAATCATGAAGGAAATTGTGGCCCGGTCGTTCTGACGAGGGTCCCGGGACGCAGCCGCTGGCGTCTGTGAAGGTCCGGTCGCAGGTCGGGTGGCCTGACCGGTTCCGGGCGACCTGCGGCTGGTTACCTAAATTTACAAATTGCCAAGCCTATCAAGGTTAATCGGCCACACATCCCATAGAGTGTCATCACAACCATCAACAAGGATAACGGTTGCCCCGATGACGCCCATGCTCCCTGTCAGTTCCGTACTGTTTGCCCTGGTTCTCCTGTCCGGCTGTGGTGAGACGTCCACCGAGCTTCCGGTCGACGGTCGCGATATCATCGGGGTCCAGAACACCACGCCTGGGGTTTACGCCGGTCGCGTCATGGACGATTACCTGGTGAACGCGCGCGTGTGGCTGGACCTCAATGGTGATAACCGATATAACGCCGGTCCCGTAACGGTCGAGGTCGAACCCGGCACAGAGGTCACAGTGGTTGATGGCGAGCCCACAGCGCTGACCGGCGCCGGGGGGCGATTCCAGCTTGATACGTCCTCGCTGATCCGGAATCCCGACGAGTCACCGGATATTGACCCCCGCCACTATGCCCTGATCGCGGTGGTTGTTCCGAACCTCACCGAAGAGGAAACCCGCGCTGGCAATGTCGTGCAAACCCGGGCCTACATGATGAGCGCGCCGCCGGGTGTTCAGAATGTCTCGCCCCTGTCGACGCTGTTGCGAAACCGGATCCTGTTGGGCGGCACGCTGGGGAATACCGGCAGCAGTCTTTCCATCCCCGGCCTGGAAAACATCAGCCCGGGTGCCGACTACGTGATGGCCGGTGATACGCGCGCCCGGGCCTATGCCCGGGCGCTGGCGCGGTTCAAGGCCAGCCAGTTTCCCGACACGGCTGGCGAGCAACTGGTTGACGGCACCGAGACGGTACTCGACGGGCCATCGCTGAACCTGTTGCGG
>JAWVWU010000691.1:0-1509 GCA_033723595.1 Marinobacter sp.
CCACAAGCACGGCGACCAGCAGGGGCGTGGTGATGCGATACGCCCAGTCCTGCAGTTCACCCTCGGTTTTGAGAATCAGCCAGGTTGAGCCGAGCAGGGCATAGCCGGCCAGCATGCCCAGACCGGTCAGCACGGTGAATGGCGTCAGCCAGTCCAGTGCACCGCCGACATAGACCTTGTTGGCGGTTTCAAAACCCTGGATATAGGCGCCCACGACCGCGCCCTGGGCAAACGAGGCAATGGTTGAACCACCGGCAAAGGCCCAGTTCCAAAGGTAGCGGCTGGTACGGGCCTTGAACCGGAACTCGAACGCCACGCCCCGGAAGATCAGCCCGGCCAGCAGCAGGAACACGCCGATATAAAGCGCCGGCAGCAGGATGCTGTAGACCAGCGGGAAGGCCGCGAGCAAACCCGCGCCACCGAGCACCAGCCAGGTTTCATTACCGTCCCAGACCGGTGCCACGGAGTTCATCATAACGTCCCTGGAGGCTTCATCCGGGGCAAACGGGAACAGGATGCCCACGCCCAGATCAAAGCCGTCCATCAACACGTACATAATCACGCCAAAACCGATGATAAAGGCCCAGATCAATGCCAGGTCAAAGGTATGCATAATCAAACTCCTCCCTGTGGGGCTGGTTTATGGCGATTGTCAGCGTGGTCATCATCGCTGCCGATTTCGAAGGGCACATGGGCGGCCGAGAGCGGGCGAGCCGGACGGTCGCTTTCGTACTCCTCGTCTTCGCGTTCTTCCATACCCACGTAGAGCACGCGCATCAGGTAATACAGGCCGGCGGAGAACACCGCGGCGTAGACCACCATGTAACCAATCAGCGTAAACAGCGCCATGCCGCCGGTCAGAGACGGCGTCACCGCCTCAGCCTGGGTCATCAGGCCGTAGACCAGCCACGGCGCGCGGCCGGTTTCCGTGACGAACCAGCCGGTTTCCACCGCAATGAACGGCGCGATACTCATGAACCGCAGACCCTGCAGGAACCAGGGCGTTTTCCAGTAGCGACCGTTACGACGTAACGCCAGGCCCAGAACAGCGAACAACACCATCAGCAGACCCATTGCCACCATGATCCGGAACGACCAGAACACCACCGGCACCACCGGTTGCTCGTCCCGCGGAATGTCCCTGAGCCCCGGCACGACGCCGTCAAAATCGTGCCTGAGGATCAGACTGGCCATGCCCGGAATACCGATCTCATAGTGGTTGGACTGGGTGTCCCGGTCGGGCAGGGCAAACAGCAGCAAGGGCACGTGAGACTGGGTTTCCCAGTTACCTTCCATCGCCGCCACCTTGTACGGCTGATGCTCCAGCGTGTTCAGGCCGTGGGCGTCGCCCAGCAGCACCTGCGCCGGCGCCAGCACCAGAATCAGCCACAGACACATGGACAGGGCCTTGCGGTTGGCTTCCACCTCGCGGTTGCGCAGCAGATACCAGGCGCTGACGCCCGCCACCACAAAACTGCCGGTCAGGAACGAGGCCATCACCATATGACC